>JBQCIZ010000625.1:0-2423 GCA_051953235.1 Nitrobacter sp.
CGACAACGAGGTCGCCGCCGCCATGGAGCCGTTCCGCACCCACCCGCCGTCCGACCGCGCGTCGGAGGGCTCGGGTGTCAGCCTGTCGCTGACCAAGGCGCTGGTCGAAGCCAACCGCGCGCAATTCCAGATCAAGACCTCGCCACATGCGGGCACGCTGATCGAGGTGATCTTCGCGCCGACCAGGGCGCTGGCGCCGGAATAGCAGGAGCGCCGGACCGGCCGCCTATTCGGTATCGAGCAGGCGGCCGCGCACGTTCGGGCCGAACACCGCGATCGTAACGATCACGATGATCATGGCCGCGCTGATCAATCCGAACACGCCGCCGACCCCGGCCTGCCGCAACACATAAGCGACGATGAAGCCGGAGAACGTCGCGCTGACGCGGCTCATGGAATAGACGAGACCCGCGGCGCGCGCCCGCACCGGCGTCGGAAATACCTCGGTCTGATAGGCATGATAGGCGTAGGACATCGTCATGTTCGACGCCGTGATCAGGACGCCGCACAGGATCAGCGCAGCGGGCGCCACGAATTGCGAAAATGCCATCCCAAGGATGGCGATGGCCACCGCCGCGCCGCAGATGATCCACTTCCGCTCGAAGCGATCGGCAAAACTCGCCGCCAACAGCGGCGCGATCGGATAGGCGAACGCGATGATGAAGGAGTACTGCAGGCTCTTTGTGACCGTGATGCCCTTGTGAACCAGAAGGCTCGGCACCCAGTTCGCAAAACCGTAGACGCCGAAGGCCTGGCAGAGGTTGAAGACCATGAAGGTGATCACGAGAGCGAGATACGGCCGCCTGAACAGATTGGCATAGCCGACCGCAGCCTCCGCTGGTGGCACAGGCCTGACGGCAGCGCGCGCAGGTGCGCGCACCGGAGGCGGCTCCGACCGGGATTGCGATTCCATCTTCTGCAGAATCGCGTCGGCCTCGGCCGCGCGTCCATGACGCGCGAGCCACAACGGACTTTCCGGCACGTACAGCCGCAGGATCCAGATCACCATGCTGCCGGCGGCGCCGATCAGCACCACCCAACGCCAGCCCTCCATGCCATACGGCGCCTGCGGCACCAGCCACCACGCCAGCGCCGCGACCACCGGAACGGCCGTGAACATCACGGCCTGATTGACGGCGAAGGCGCGGCCGCGCATCCAGCTCGGCACCAGTTCGGTGATGTAGGCGTCGATGGTGACGATCTCCACGCCGATACCGATGCCCGCGATCAGCCGCCAGAAGAGTACGCCCTGCGAGGAGGTCTGGCAGGCCATGATCGCCGATGCCGCCGTATAGCCGAGCAGCGCGAAGGTGAAGATGAAGCGGCGTCCGTACTTGTCGGCGAGAAAGCCGAGGAAGAACGTGCCGATGAACAATCCGGCGAAGGTCGCCGCGACAAAGGCGCCGACACCGGAGAAGCCGAAAAAGGCCTGCGTGGTCGTGGTCAGGAGTCCGCTGCGATTGAGGCCCGGCGCGATATAGCCGGTCAGGAACAGGTCATAGACTTCGAACCAGCCGCCGAGCGACAACAGAACCACCAGACGCCATACGTAGGACGACGGCGGCAGGTTCTCGAGCCGCCGGGCCATCTCGTCGGCGGCACTTCGCGCAGATGCGAAACCGGCTGCTGCATCGATATCGGCGGCGCTCATGATGACGTTCTCCCCCTGATCGCGGCTGCCCGTTGCGCCGCCGCCCCTCGCCGGTCTGGTTGTTGTTGTGAAAATGCGAGGTCCACCATGATGTTTGTCCCTGGTGGGCCGGAAATCCAGACGAACATATCGAAGACAGCGTTCTATAAAACAGATCGCGCGTCAGATCAGGAGGTTCGCTTCCCAGGCCCCGAGCCCGACCTGCTCCGCGATCAGCGACAGCATCAGCCGCCGCATCTCCTCCATCACGTAGGTCGGCGGGCGGTTGCGCAGCCGGCACAAATAAAGCGTGCGCGTCAGCTTGGGATCGACGACTTCGCGCGCGACCAGCCGCCGGTCGGCCAGTTGCTCCTTGGCGAACAGTTTGGTCGCGATCGCGCATCCGAGGCCGGCGAGCAGCGCGCCGGTGGTGCCGCTGATCGAGTTGAGATGCAGGATCGCCTTGGCCTCGAGCCGCTTGAGCAGCACCGGATCGTCGAGCAAGGCGCGGGACGACAGACCGTGCCGCAACAGGATCAAGGGCAGGCCGGTCAACTCGTCGAAGGTCATCGGCGCGTTGCTCGCCCCGATCAGCTTGGCCGTCCCGACGCAATACATCCGTTCCTCGAGCACCGGCTCGGCCATCAGATCCCTTTCCAGCGGCGGATTGTAAACCAGCGCGAGATCGACCTCTGACGCCATCAGGTGCATCAGCGTCGCCCCGGACAGGCTTTCGGTCAGCGACAGCTTGAGATCGGGATATCTCGAAAGCACCGCGCGCATCAGCGGGACG
>JBQCIZ010000626.1:0-6444 GCA_051953235.1 Nitrobacter sp.
GAACGCGCAGTTCCTGTCGCTCGGCATCGGCAAATCCGTCGTGGTCGACTTGCCCCGCGACGTCAAGGACGTTCTGGTCGCCGATCCGAAGATCGCGAACGCGGTGGTGAGGTCGGCGCAGCGCGCCTATATCATCGGCGCAGCCGTGGGCCAGACCAATATCGTCTTTTTCGACGCAGCCGGCCAGCAGATCGCTGCCTACGACATTGCCGTCAAGCGCGACCTCAATGGCGTTCGCGCTGCGCTCAAGCAGATCTTGCCGAACGCGGATATCAAGATCGACGGCCTCGGAGACGGCATCATTCTTTCCGGCTGGGTCCAAAGTCCGGTTGAATCGCAGCAGGCGGCCGATCTGGCCGCGCGCCTCGCGGGCGGCGCCGACAAGGTCGTCAACAGCATCGCCGTTCGCGGCCGCGACCAGGTAATGCTGAAGGTGGTCGTCGCGGAGGTGCAGCGCGACATCATCAAGCAACTCGGCATCGATCTCAGCGCCAACATGAGCTACGGCACGTCAGTCGTGAACTTCAATAATGCCAATCCCTTCACGGCGAACGGCGGAGCGCTGGTTCCTTCCAACACAGCCGCTGCCGGCTTCGGCAAAACGATCGTCAACGGAGTTAGCGTTCCCTCGGTTCAGGCGACGGTGCGCGCCATGGAAAACGCCGGCGTCATCCGCACGCTCGCGGAGCCGAGCCTGACTGCGATCTCCGGCGAATCCGCGAACTTCCTCGCCGGCGGCGAATTTCCGGTGCAGACCGCGAACACCTGTACGACATCAAACGGAGCGCTTAGCTGCTCCCCATCGATCGAATTCAAGAAATTCGGCATCACGCTCGGGTTCACGCCGGTCGTCCTGAGCGGAGGCCGGATCAGCCTACGTGTCGCGACAGAAGTCTCGGAGCTTTCTCAGGAAGGCGCGTTGACCATTGTGACCGGCTCCAATCAGACGACAACGATCCCTGCGTTGAAAACCCGCCGCGCCGATACGACGCTCGAGATTCCGTCGGGCGGTTCGATGGTGATGGCCGGCCTCATCAAGCAACAGACCAAGCAGGCGATGAGCGGCATGCCGGGCGTAGCCCAGATTCCCATTCTGGGAACGCTGTTCCGCAGCCGTGACTATGTCAATAACAATACCGAGCTGATGATTCTCGTCACGCCTTATGTCGTGCGGGCCGTCGCCCAGAAGGATCTCTCGCGGCCCGACGATGGGTTCGCAGATGCGTCCGATCCGCAGGCGGACCTGCTTGGCAGCATCAATCGCATCTACGGCGTTCCCGGCCGCGCCGAGCCGGCACGCAATTATCGCGGCACCTACGGCTTTATTACCGACTGAGGCGGAGCAAGGAACGAAACGATGACATCCGCAGATTCCGCCCATCGCTATCGCAACATTCGCATGGCGATCCTCGCTACCGGCCTCGCCGCCGGGCTCGGCGCCTGCACTCATACGAGTCAGGAGCAGGACATCACTGCCAGCGTCCCCAACGACTATCGGCTGCGGCATCCGATCGCCGTCCAGGAAGCCGACCGGACCGTGAATATTTTTGTCGGCAACGCGCGTGGCGGGTTGTCGGCATCGCAGCGTGCCGACGTAATCGGGCTTGCGAGCGTCTGGCTTCGCGAAGGAACCGGCGCAATCGTTGCCGAGGTACCTGTCCACACGACGAACGCGCGCGCCGCAGCAGATTCATTCAGGGAAGTGCGGTCGCTGCTGACAGCCGCCGGCGTGCCTCCGCGCGGCATCGTCGTGCGCGAGTATCGCCCGGCCGATCCACGGTTGTTCGCAACAATCCGTCTGACCTATCCCCGGATTGCGGCCGTCGCTGGCCCCTGCGGTGTCTGGCCGGAGGACCTCGGTCCTTCGATCCACAACAAGAGTTATTTCGACAACAAGCCGTACTGGAATTTCGGGTGCGCCACGCAACGCAATCTCGCTGCGATGGTGGAAGATCCGGCCGACCTCGTGCAACCGCGCAGCGAAAGCCCAGTCTATACCGCGCGGCGCACCACGGTTCTGGACAAGTATCGCAAGGGTGAACCCACTGCGACCCAGGACCCCAACGCCAGCAAGGCCAAAATCAGCAGTGTGGGACAATGATCAGCTACGCTCGCCAGGACGCCGAAGAGCCATCCGCCGCTACGCCCGCCACCGACGATCATATCGCGCCGGCGCCCCGTGTCTCGGTACAGGCTTTTTGCGAGACGATGGAAACCGCTACCGCCATACAGGCGGCCGGCGAGGACCGCCGGCTCGGCAAGGCCCATCTCAAAATCCAGATGGGCGGCATGGCCGCGGCCGCCGAAGCCTATCGCTCGGCGCCGACGCCGAACGTCATCATCCTCGAGACCGAAGGGCGCGGCGACATTCTCACCGGCCTCGATCAGCTTGCGGCCGTCTGTGACGCCGGAACGCGCGTGATCGTGATCGGCCGCGTCAACGACGTCACCCTGTATCGGGAACTCGTCAAGCGCGGCGTCAGCGACTACGTCATTGCGCCGGTCAATGCTCTCGATGTCGTACGCTCGGTTTGCAGCCTGTTTTCGGCTCCCGAGGCGAAGGCGGTTGGCCGCATCATCGCCATTGTCGGCGCCAAGGGCGGCGTCGGCGCATCGACCATTGCCCACAACGTCGCGTGGGCCATTGCGCGCGATCTGGCGCTCGACTCAGTTGTTGCCGACCTCGACCTTGCCTTCGGCACCGCCGGTCTCGACTACAATCAGGATCCACCGCAAGGCATCGCCGACGCCGTCTTCTCGCCGGATCGCATCGACACGGCATTCGTCGACCGTTTGCTGTCCAAGTGCACCGATCATCTGAGCCTGCTTGCTGCGCCGGCGACGCTCGACCGTGTCTACGATTTCGGCACCGAAGCCTTCGACTCGATTCTGGATACGTTGCGGGCAACGATGCCGTGCATCGTGCTCGATATTCCGCATCAATGGTCCGGCTGGACCAAGCGGGCGCTGATCGGTTCCGACGACATCCTCATCGTGGCGGCGCCTGACCTCGCGAATCTTCGCAACACCAAGAACCTGTTCGATCTGCTCAAGACGGCCCGGCCGAACGACCGGCCCCCGCTCTACTGTCTCAATCAGGTCGGTATCCCGAAGCGGCCCGAAATCAGCGCCAACGAATTTGCCAAGGCCATCGAAAGCGAACCGGTCGTCACTATCCCATTCGACCCGCAAATGTTCGGTGCGGCCGCGAACAACGGCCAGATGATCGCGGAAATCGCGGCGAACCATCGCACCACGGAAATGTTCCTGCAGATCGCGCAGCGCCTGACCGGCCGGGGCGAGGCCAAGAAGCCGCGAAAATCGTTCCTGCCTCCGTTCATCGAGAAGCTGCGGGCGAAATAAGCCCTCGCGTGGAGTACCGTCGTGTTTGGTAAGCGTAGCGGACCAGAGACAGAAGCCCGGAAGCCGGGGGTCATGACCCTGGAAGCGCCTCCCGCCACCCTGGGAGCGCGCGTGGAAACTGCTGCGCCGGTGGTCTCGTCGCCTCCGCTCGCACCAGCGCGGCCAGCGCCGCAGGCTCCCACCATCGATGCCCGCCGCTCCGACACCTACTATCAGGTCAAAGCGACGATCTTCGGCGCCCTGATCGAGGCTATCGATCTCGCCCAGCTCGCCAAGCTCGACAGCGAGTCCGCACGCGAGGAAATCCGCGACATCGTCAACGAAATCATCGCGATCAAGAATATCGTGATGTCGATCGCCGAGCAGGAAGAACTGCTCGACGACATCTGCAACGACGTTCTCGGTTACGGTCCGCTCGAGCCGCTGCTGTCCCGCGACGATATCGCCGACATCATGGTGAACGGCGCGGGCACGGTCTTTATCGAAGTCGCCGGCAAGATCCAGCGGACCGGAATCCGGTTCCGCGACAATCAGCAACTGCTGAATATCTGTCAGCGCATCGTCAGCCAGGTCGGCCGCCGCGTCGACGAATCCTCGCCGATCTGCGACGCGCGCCTCGCCGACGGATCCCGCGTCAATGCGATCGTTCCTCCGCTCGCGATCGACGGACCCGCACTGACAATTCGCAAGTTCAAGAAGGACAAGCTCACCCTCGACCAGTTGGTGAAGTTCGGCGCCATCACGCCGGAGGGTGGCACCATCCTGCAGATCATCGGCCGCTGCCGCGCCAACGTCCTGATCTCGGGCGGCACCGGCTCCGGCAAGACCACGCTGTTGAACTGCCTGACCAACTACATCGACCACGACGAGCGCGTCATCACCTGCGAAGACGCCGCCGAATTGCAGCTTCAGCAGCCGCATGTGGTCCGGCTGGAAACCCGGCCGCCCAATATCGAAGGTGAGGGCCAGGTCACGATGCGTGAACTGGTCCGCAACTGTCTGCGTATGCGTCCGGAACGGATCATCGTCGGCGAAGTCCGCGGACCCGAAGCCTTCGACCTGCTGCAGGCGATGAATACGGGTCACGACGGATCGATGGGCACCCTGCACGCGAACAATCCGCGTGAAGCCCTGTCGCGCTGCGAATCCATGATCACCATGGGCGGCTTCTCGCTGCCGTCGCGCACCATCCGCGAGATGATCTGCGCCTCGATCGACGTCATCATCCAGGCTGCCCGTCTGCGCGACGGTTCTCGCCGTATCACGCACATCACCGAGGTGATGGGCATGGAAGGCGACACCATCATCACCCAAGATATTTTCGTCTACGACCTGCTCGGCGAAGACGCCAACGGAAACGTGGTCGGCCGGCATCGTTCGACCGGTATCGGCCGCCCGCGCTTCTGGGAGCGCGCCCGGTACTACAACGAAGAGAAGCGGCTCGCCGCGGCGCTGGATGCGGCGGAAGTCAAGGTCGAGGTCTGAGGACGCAGTCCGATGAACATGCAGACTCTCGCAATGGCATTCATGGCTGCGACGGCGGTTGGCGGTGTTGCATGGGTATTTCTGTATCCTGCGCTGTCCGGCCAGGCCAAGGCCGAAAAGCGCCGCGCTGCGCTCGCGCAGACAGCCCCGGCAGCCCGCCAGATCGACAAAGCCCAGCGCTCGCGCCGCGAACAGGTCGAGGGGTCGCTGCGCGAAGTCGAGGAGCGCCTGAAGCAGGACAAGAAGGTCACGCTCAACGGCCGCATCTCGCAGGCCGGCCTATCGTGGTCGAAACAGAAATTTCTCATCGTCTCCGGCGCTTTCGGCGCCATCTGCTTTGCCGTTCCGATGATCCTCGGAGCCAGCCCGATCGCTGCCGCCGGTCTCGCGTTCGCGGCCGGCTTCGGTTTGCCCCGCTGGCTGTTGGGCTTTCTCAAGAAACGCCGGGAGAAGGCATTTCTCCGCGCCCTTCCCGACGCGGTGGACGTGATCGTTCGTGGCATCAAAGCCGGGTTACCGCTGTTCGAATCCCTGAAAGTCGTCGCCGCCGACTCGCCCGAGCCACTGAAAAGCGAATTCAGAGCCATCATCGAGACCCAGACGATCGGCATGCCGCTTGGCGAGGCATGCTCACGCCTCTATGAGCGCATGCCGGTTCCGGAAGCGAACTTCTTCGGCATCGTGATCTCGATCCAGCAGAAGTCCGGCGGTAACCTGTCGGAAGCGCTTGGGAACCTGTCCAAGGTGTTGCGCGATCGCAAGAAGATGGCGGAAAAGATTCAGGCGATGTCGATGGAGGCCAAGGCATCTGCTGCGATTATCGGCGCGCTGCCGCCGATCGTCATGCTGCTGGTCTACCTGTCAACGCCGGACTACATCTCACTGCTATGGACCCATCCCACCGGCCGGCTGATGCTAGCCGGCTGCGTGCTGTGGATGTCCGCCGGCATCTTCGTGATGAAGAAAATGATCAATTTCGACTTCTGATGGTGCGAGTATGCTCGAGTTCCTGATCGAGAAGTTTCACGATCCGCGCTTCATGACCATGGTATTGGCCGCCATCGCCGCCACTGCCACCGTCTATACGCTGATCACGCCTTTTTTTGCGACCGAGGGCCTCGCCAAACGGATGAAGGCAGTCGCCAGCGAGCGGGAGCGCATCCGGCAGCGGGAGCGCGAACGTCTTGCCAAGTCGGAAAAGGTCTCGCTGCGCCAGACCCCGAAGCAATTCGTCTCCCGCGTCGTGGAAGACTTCAATCTCGGAAAGTGGCTGGCGCAGGAATCCGCGCGCCAGAAACTGGTCATGGCCGGCTATCGCGGGCAGGCGCCCTATGTCACGTTCCTGTTTTTCCGCATGGTGACGCCGATCGTAATGTTGATCGGCGCTGTCGTTTACGTTTTTGTGCTGTCGCATCTGAAGCAATCCATGCCGATCAAGATCGGCATGTGCGTCGGCGCCGCGTTTTTCGGCTTGCAAGCACCAATGCTGTTTCTGAAGAACGCCATCACCAAGCGTCAACTTGCGATCAAGCGCGCCTTTCCCGACGCACTCGATCTTCTGCTGATCTGCATCGAGTCCGGCATGTCGATCGAAGT
>JBQCIZ010000627.1:0-2258 GCA_051953235.1 Nitrobacter sp.
GGTCATCAGCCTGCTGTTCCGTCTGCCGGCCAACGGCCGGCCGATGACCATCATGCAATTGGCCGGCTTCCCGGCCGAGGTCGTCGACTCCGTAGTGTCGGTGCTCTGCCGCATGGCGTTCGATTTCGGCTTGTGGAGCGACGGCGTATCGCCGCTGCTGTTCGTCTGCGAGGAAGCGCACCGTTATGCGTCGGCCGACCGCAACATCGGCTTCGGTCCGACCCGCAAGGCGATTTCCCGCATCGCCAAGGAGGGCCGCAAGTACGGCGTCTATCTCGGTCTGGTGACCCAGCGTCCGGCCGAACTCGACGCCACCATCATTTCCCAGTGCAACACGCTGTTCACGATGCGTCTTGCCAACGACCGCGACCAGGCGCTGTTGCGCTCGGCGGTCTCGGATGCGGCGGCAAACCTGCTGTCGTTCGTGCCGTCGCTCGGCACCCGCGAGGTTCTTGCCTTCGGCGAAGGTGTCGCGCTTCCCACCCGGCTGCGCTTCAAGGAAGTGCCGGCGCATCAGCTGCCGCGCAGCGAAGCGGCCATCTCCACCGTGCCGTCGGCCAACAGCGGCCACGACATGCACTTCGTCGGCGCCGTTCTGGAGCGCTGGCGCGGCGCGACCTCGCATCGCGACGTCCCCAACGACCCCGGCATCATGGAGCGGCCCGCGGCGCGCACGCTGGACGCGCCGATGCTTCAGCCGTCGCTCGGCCTCGATTCCGACCGCTTCTCGCTGCTGAAGAAGCCGCTGCGCTGATTCTGACAATCGACGGCCTCAGCGATCCCGCGGAGTCTGCTTTCAGCCAATTCGGTCATCCTCTATGATCCGCACATGGATCAAGGATGCCCATCATGACCTCGCCCAACGCCGAACGCTTCCCGACACCCGATCTCGCCAAATTGCCGGACGATATTCGCACGCGCATCCTGGCGGTGCAGGAAAAATCCGGTTTCGTTCCCAATGTCTTTCTGACGCTGGCCTACCGCCCCGACGAATTCCGCGCATTTTTCGCCTACCACGACGCGCTGATGGACAAAGACGGAGGATTGACGAAGGCCGAGCGTGAAATGATCGTGGTCGCCACGAGCATCGCCAACCAATGTCAGTATTGCGTCGTCGCTCATGGCGCGATCCTCCGGATCCGCGCCAAGAATCCACTGATCGCCGATCAGATCGCGGCGAACTACCGCAAAGCTGACATCACGCCGCGCCAGAAAGCGATGCTCGATTTCGCGCTGAAGGTCAGTGCCGAGGCTCACGAGGTCACAGACGCGGACTTTTCGGATCTCGCCGGTCACGGTTTCACGAACGACGACATCTGGGACATCGCCGCGATCGCGGCATTTTTCGGACTGTCGAACCGGATGGCGAACGTCACCAACATGCGCCCCAATGACGAGTTCTACCTAATGGGACGACTGCCGAAGTAAGGTCAATCGTCCGGCACCGGCCCGCACCATCCCGGTAGATAGACAGCCTCCGCACTCTTCGAGAGCGCCAGCGCCTTCTCGATCGCCTTCGCGAAGTCGGCCTCGATAACCTTGCGCGATATTCGTCTCCGCAAGTAATCGGCCCAGAGAAATTCGCTGAACGGGGTCGTGTCCTTGGCATAACCGCCGGCACGGCGCAGCTCGCCTGCGAGGCTGCGGAACGGATCATCTTTCAGATCGGCGATTGATTTCGGAATGTCCCGAAAATGACAGCGCTCTCCCTTTGCGTTGTAGGGATAGGCCCATCGGCGATTGTCGAGCACACCCCAGAACGCATCGCGATCGACCATTCTCAGATCGGCGATAACGGTAACGAGAATATCCTTCACACCTTCCTCGTGAAGCGCTCGCGCGAGGTGATGATGAATCGACAACGTAGTGGCGCTGGTCGGGTCCCAGCACCACTGGAATCATATGCTTGCCGAGCAACTTGGCCTGCTTTTTCGTCGATTTATGAGCGCGCCAGCGATGGCGTTTTTCTTTCACCTCGCGCATCCCCACAGGCATTTGTGTTGGCCGAAGCGAAAGGATCGGGATGGGCTGCAGAACAGGTTCGCGAGTGTTGGTCATCGTCATCACTCTGGAAAGGGACTTGCAAAAGACCCGGCCGATATGGATGGCGACTATGGCACGGTGCCCCGAAATCCGCGAACCGCAGCCCGATACCTGACGACGTCACGGCATGAGGAAATCAACGGGGCTCACAGATTTTCGCATGTCGCCATGATGACTTTCTGTGTCAGGATCATAGGCAACGTGATAAAATCACA
>JBQCIZ010000628.1:0-2464 GCA_051953235.1 Nitrobacter sp.
TACATGGTCTCGAGCATGTCGTCGGCGAGCTTGCGGATCTCCGTTGTGACCTTTTCGATCGGCTTGGAGACGAGACGCAACTGCTTGTCGGGAAGAACGATAATTTCGCGAATGGCCATGGCGCGCCATGTAATCCGCCGGTCTGGCGGGGTCAATCCGTCGCGAATTCAGCGGTTAACTCGTGGTTAACCATAAAAATTGAGCTTCCGTTAACCATAGACGTTCCCTCTTCGTTCGCATCGCCGGCCGAATCGGGCTACAAGAGCGGGATGAACGACCTCCTTTTCATGCTGGGCGATCTGCCGGTGCGGACCGGCGCCGTGCTGATCGCCTTCGGTGCGCTGGCGCTGGTGCTGCTGCTGGTCATCGCCATCGTCATTGCGCGCTCCGGCCGGCACAGCGCCGCCACAGCCATGGCGCAGGCCATGCGCGCCGATGAACTGGAAGAGCGCCTCAGCGAGGTGATGCGCGCGCAGTCCGAAGCCACCGGCCGCGTCGATGCGATGGGCCAGGCACTCGCCGGACGGCAGGCGGAGATGGCGCGTGCTGTCAGCGAACGTCTGGACTCGGTCACCCATCGCGTCGGCCAATCGATGGAACAGACCACGCGCAACACCATGGAGAGCCTGCGCGCGCTGCACGAACGGCTCGGCATCATCGACAACGCCCACAAGAACCTGACCGACCTGACCACGCAGGTCACGACGCTGCGCGATGTGCTCGCCAACAAGCAGGCGCGCGGCGCATTCGGACAGGCGCGGATGGAAGCTATCGTCCAGGACGGCATGCCGAAGGATTCCTTCGCGTTCCAGCACACGCTGACCAACGGCCGCCGTCCGGACTGCGTGATTTTCCTGCCCGACCAGCGACCGCTGTGTATCGATGCGAAATTTCCACTGGAAGCGGTGACGGCCCTGCATGACGCCCGCAGCGACGAGGAGCGAAAATTCGCGACCCAGCGGCTGCGCGCCGACGTGATGAAGCACGTCACGGATATCGCCGATAAATACCTGATCCCGGGCGAGACCCAGGATACCGCGCTGATGTTCGTGCCGTCGGAGTCGGTCTATGCCGAAATCCATGACGGCTTTGACGACGTCATCCAGAAGGCCTATCGCGCCCGCGTCGTGCTGGTATCGCCGTCGCTCTTGATGCTGGCGATCCAGGTGATGCAGCAGATTCTCAAGGACGCGCGGATGCGCGACGCCGCCGATCAGGTGCGCACCGAGGTCATGAACATGATGGGCGACGTCGAGCGCCTGCGCGACCGCGTCAGCAAGCTCGGCAGCCACTTCGATCAGGTCAGCGAGGACGTCCGGCAGGTGCTGATTTCCGTCAACAAGATCGGCAAGCGTGCCGCGAAAATCGAGGAACTCGATTTCAGCAAGGACGAGCCGGCGGCCGATGCGCCGCGGATCGTCAAGACCGACGGCCGCGACCTGTTTCAGCCGCAGTCCTCGCGCAAGTTGCAGGCAGGCGAATAGCGGCTTGTCTCCCGGGAGGGAGAAAAGCAGGCGAATCTGCTAGCACTGCGGCATGACCACTCCGGACGCCGCCGCTCCTCCGCCGAAAGCCGCCGATGCCGCGCCTCGCGCGTCCTGGCGTGAAAGCATCGCGGTCTACCTGCAGCCGCGCGTGCTGATCGTGATGCTGCTGGGCTTCTCGTCCGGCCTGCCGCTGGCGCTGTCGGGATCGACCCTGCAGATCTGGATGAAGGAATCCGGCATCGACCTGCGGGCCATCGGCCTGTTCGTGCTGGTCGGCACGCCCTACACGCTGAAGTTCCTGTGGGCGCCGCTGGTCGACGCTCTGCACATCCCGCTGCTGACCCGCCGGTTCGGCCGCCGCCGCGGCTGGCTGGTGTTCTCGCAACTGCTGCTGATCGCCGCGATCCTGCTGCTCGCCTCGACCGATCCGGTCAAGTCGCCGTGGTTCGTGGCGCTCGGCGCGCTGCTGGTCGCAGCCACTTCGGCAACGCAGGATATTGTGGTGGACGCCTTTCGCGTCGAAAGCCTGCCGGAGAGCGAACAGGCCGCCGGCATGGCCGGCTACGTCGCGGCCTATCGCATCGGCATGCTGGTCTCGACCGCGGGCGCGCTGTTTCTGGTCAGCGCGTTCGAGGGCACCGGCATCGCTCGGGCTTCTGCATGGACGTGGGGCTACGCCACCATGGCTGCGCTGGTGCTGATCGGAACAGTCACTGCGCTTGCCGCCACCGAGCCCGAGCAGTCGGTGCAGGCCGAAGCGTCCACGGCCGCGCAGACCGCGCTGGCGCGCGTGATGCACGCGGCGATCGGTGCATTCTCCGAATTCCTCGGCCGCAAGGATGCGCTCGCCGCGCTGGCCTTCATCGTGCTGTTCAAGTTCACCGATGCGTTTTCCGGCACCATGACCGCGCCGTTCGTGATCGACCTCGGCTTCACCCGCAATGACTATGCGGCAATCGTGAAAGGCGTCGGCCTCG
>JBQCIZ010000629.1:0-4141 GCA_051953235.1 Nitrobacter sp.
ATGTCGCGCCTCGATTTGAAGGCCGTGCCCATCGAGATCGATCCGGACCGCGCGGTCGCGATCGGAATCATCGTCAACGAGCTGGTGATGAACGCGGTCAAATACGCCTATCCCGATGGCCCCGGCCCGATTCATGTCGAACTCGGCACCGAGGGCGACGATATCAGGGTCTCGATCACCGACGACGGCGTCGGCCTCAACGCAAAGGCCGATCCGCGGTCGACCGGCATGGGCCAGCGCATCGTCTCCGCCATGGCGCAGAAACTCGATGCTCGCGCCGAGCGCGATCCCACCCATGACGGCACCCGCATTGTGCTGCGATTCCGGCGCGAGTTTCCCCCAACCGCGACCAGCAAACCCGCAACCGCTGCCTGACATCACAGCACTCGGTCTGTGACGTTTCAGCTCTCCATGAAACGTCACGCATCTCGCCGGTGCTATCTCCCTGCGCATAACAAGCAAGGAGATCGACATGAGCGATACCACCGAAACGATCCGCGATGCCGAACGCATCTATCGTGCATGGGACGACGCACTTGGGCGCAAGGACCTCGATGCAGCGCTGAGCCTCTACGCGCCCGGCGTCGTTCTTGAAAGCCCCCTCGTCCGGCATCTGCTTGGCCGCGAAGATGGCATCGTGCGCGGCCGGGATGATCTGCGCCAGTTCGTGGACAAGGTGTTCAAGACCCAGCCCGCACTACGGCAACGATACCGAACAGGATTCTTTACTGACGGCAAACGGCTGATGTGGGAGTACCCTCGCGCAACTGAGGCCGGACAGCAGATGGATCTGGTCGAGGTGATGGATATCGCGGACGGCCTCATTCAGCAGCATCGCGTCTACTGGGGATGGTTTGGCCTGAAGGTTCTTGAGGACGGCGGCCACCGCTCACCCTGAGCGCTACCGGAGAGCGCCCAATGCCCGTTCAAGCTGGTTTCGCCAAGGTCGCCGCTTTACTGGCGGATCCCGCGCGCGAAGCCATGCTCGTTGCATTGGCCGATGGGCGGACGCTTCCAGCCGGCGAACTCGCCGCGATCGCCGGCATCACACCGCAAAGCGCCAGCGGCCACTTGCGAAAGCTCCTGGATGGCGGGGTAATCTCGGTCTGGACCCAGGGGCGCTTCCGGTATTTCCGCCTCGCCAATGAGCAGGTCGGCGCGGCGCTGGAAACGCTGGCAGGAGTCGCCGGAGCGCGTTCCGTGGATTCTGGCCGCCCTCGCCCTGTGCATCTTGTAACGGCCCGATGCTGCTACAGGCATCTCGCCGGCCGTCTCGGCGTTGCGCTCGCCGATACGCTCGTGCATCGCGGTTACGTGTGTATCGACGGCGATGACGTGACGCTGACCGACACAGGCGAGCAATGGATGGCGGTGATCGCCGCTGCCAGACCGCGATCACCGCGCAGGCAGTTGCGGCTGTGTCTGGACTGGACCGAGCGGCGCTTTCATTTCAGCGGCCCCGCAGCGAACGATATCCTGCGCTATCTGCTCGACAACCATCTGATGCTCCGCGGCAACGAACGGTCACTGACAGTGACCCCGGCAGGCCTGGCCTGGTTCAGAAGGCTCGGCTTGAACGCCACAGATATCGTGACATCCGCCCCCAAAACCGCCCGGGCTCGCCGCTGATCGTTCTGTCCGGGGAACAACCGCCGAAACTCTCGCGCCGCGATCGGATCGTTTGCTAGAGTGTGGCATGACGTCCCGCGACTCCGCCTCGTCCGAGATCACGCCTGAAGTGCTGCTGCGCGCCTACGCTTGCGGCATCTTTCCGATGGCTGAGAGCGTCGATGATCCGACCCTGTTCTGGGTCGAGCCGGAGAGACGCGGCGTGATTCCGCTCGACGGCTTCCGCGTCGCGTCGCGCCTCGCCCGCACGGTGCGGTCCGACAGCTTTTCCGTGACCGTCGATACCGCTTTCAGGGCGGTGATCGACGGCTGCGCCGAACCGCAGCCTGACCGCGACAACACCTGGATCAATCGCCGTATCCGCGAGCTCTACGTCGCGCTGCATGAACTCGGCTACTGCCATAGCGTCGAGGTCTGGCAGAACGGCGACCTCGTCGGCGGTCTCTACGGCGTTCGGCTCGGCCGCGCCTTTTTTGGCGAGAGCATGTTTCATCGCGTGCGCGACGCGTCCAAGGTCGCGCTTGTGCATCTCGTCGCCCGCCTGATCGCCGGCGGCTTTACGTTGCTCGACACCCAGTTCGTCACGGATCACCTGCGCACCTTCGGCGCGATCGAAGTCCCGCGCCGCCACTACCGCATGCTGCTGGACGATGCGCTCAAGGGCCACGCCGATTTCGCGGAGCGGCCGCTCGACGGCGCGGAGGTGCTGCGGATCATCGCGAACCGCGCATAAGGCGGCCGCTGCCTACTGTCAGAACGCCTACTGCCGGAACGGTGCGAAGAACGGATTGCTCTGCGGCCGCGGCTGTTGCTGCGGCGGTGGAGGCGGCGCAGGTTGTGGCGGCGGCGCGGGCGGACGCGGTCGCGCGCTGGATTGACGCGGCGCACGCTTCGCGGCCGGGGGCGGCGCAGGCTTCGGCTGATCCGGCTGCGCGTTGACGATGGTCGTTTCCGGATCCTTGCAGTCGGTCAGCCAGACATCGTAGATCGGGTGATCGACACCGTGCAGGCCCGGGCTCGCCGCGAACATCCAGCCCGAGAAGATCCGCTTCACTTCGCCCTGAAGGGTGATCTCATCGACCTCGACAAAGGCATCGGTATTGGCGGCCTCGGTCGCAGGCCGCGTGTAACACGCGTCCGTCTTTACCCGCAGCGCGCCGAACTGCACGGTTTCGCCGACATCCTCGTCGAAATGGATGATGCGTCCGGTGATCTTGTCGAGACCGGAGAACACCGCCTTCTTGTTCAGGACTTTCTGGGCGGGCGGCTCGGTCACAACCTCATCGCCGGGCTGCAGCGTGGCCGGTGTGGGTGGCGCGGAGCGCGGCGGAGGACGTTGTCCCGGCGCCGGATTGGGTGCCGGCGGCGCGGCGGCAGTTCCGCCGGGCGCATTTTGCGGCACGACCGTGGTCCCGGGCGGGGGCGGCAGCGGCTGGGTCTGAACCGGACCCGGAGGCGGCGCGCCCTGCCCGGACGGCAGATGCATCGGCGCCGGCAGCACACGTCCCTGCCGCGGCAGATCCGGCACCTCTTCCTCATCGTCGTCGGGCGCGGCTTGCTGCCCGCGCGGGATGGCGCCCGGCGGACGCGGCGCAGGATCCGAAAAGATATTGCCTATCTGCGCACGCGCAGGCGTTGCAACCGCGGCGAAGGCGGCGACCAGGAATGCCGCACTACCGGCTATGACAATGGTTCGAAGCATCTCGCGCGGCTTTATGGCTCGAATCAGGATCGGGGCATTGTACAGATATAAGGCTCTAAGCCGCTCGCAGGGCCCTCCGGTTAACACGCCGAATACGGCGGGAGTGCGCCCTTCGCAGTTTTATCAACGAATTCAATGTCTTTTGTTTCGCATGTTCGCATCCTGTTCGCCTATTAACGCCCGTTTCTGGTACGAAACTGGTACGGAGTTTGAATACCGCTCCGTTCCGGCGACCGTTAATCTTCGTTTCTGGGTGGGCCTAACCAAGCAGGGGCGTAACCCATCGACTGCAAGTGAGGCAGCACCTCAGGGTGATCGATAGAAAGCAACATTTTCAACCAGCTTTCGCGCCAAGAAAATTCAGCGTTCCTTGCTGCAGAGTAGAGAACTTTCCGACGAACAGGCCGGGGTTGATGTTCTGCCACGGCATAGCGGTGGCGAGAATGATCTGGTGTTCGACAGGAGCTGCCGCGGAAATTTCAATAACTTGTCTCTGAAAATTATGGCTGCGCTCCTGCTCCATTCCCTTGTCCTCCGTAATGTCGATCATCAGGAAGCGTGGGTGGCGGAACATCGGATCCACAAGCGCGGCGCTTAGGAACCCCACAAGAAAGGCCGTCTTCAGGACAACTCGAGAGCTGGCTGAAAAGTAGGTGTGATCGTCTACGGTGATTGAATTCTTGGCGAACGAGAACTCGACACGTTTGGGATCACCAAAGGAATCTTGGCGTCTTAGATCTCCGCTGAGAATTTTGATTATGTTCTTCTCAATGCTTGCCTTCGCGGTCCGCAGCCGATCTGTCTGGCTCA
>JBQCIZ010000630.1:0-2357 GCA_051953235.1 Nitrobacter sp.
GAATCGTCTGCGCATCCTCCAGATAGTCGGCCTGGTAGGTCTCGACCGAGCCAACCTTGTTCGACGAGAAGCGCGCCTGCAGTTGCGCGGTGGTGTCGGGCAGCAGCGCGGAGGCCCAGTATTTGTCGGTGATGCCAAGCCAGCCGTCGGTCACCTTGAAGTTGACGGCCTTGGCTTCGTCGATCTTCTTGTAGGTGTATTCCTGCAATCCCTTGTCGCCGAGGTAGCCGATCAGGCCTTCGTGCAGAAGATAATAGCCCAGCACCGGCGGCGCGCCGTGGCGCGAAATCAGCGCGAACGGATACAGCGTTACCGGCGCCTTGCCGACGTTGGTCACTTCATCCTTCAGCGTGAACAGGTAATGGTCGTCCACCGCGATGGTGCGGCGGAAGGTCAAGCCTTCGCCGTTGTCGTATTTCAGCGTGACCGGATGCGACGGTGTCAGCGCGCCGGACCCCTCCTGCTGCCACACGGTGTTCTGATCGGGCAGTTTCACGGTCGATCCGGTCGCCGGAACCCATCCGAACTCGGCATAGTAGGGAGTCGCCGTACCGGAGGGCGAAAACAGGTCGATGGCGGGCGAGGTGGGATCGACGGTTTCACGGAACTTGACCAGCGAGAGATCGTCGATGCGCGCGCCCTTCAGGGAGACGCTTCCGGTCAGGCGCGGCGTGTCGATCTTGACGCGCGGATTGGCGGCGATCGCAACGTCGCGCGCGACCACGGCCGGAGCCGCCGCAGAGGGATTGGAGGCGGGCGTTGCGGGAGTTGTTGCAGGCGCGGGATTGGACTGGGATGTCGCGGCGCCCGTTGCCGGCTTGGCTTCGGGCTTTACCATCTCGCTCTGGGCCTGCTGCGCGGCGCGCTGCTTTTCCATCTGCGGAATATTGTAGAAATACTGCCAGCCGATCAGCACGAGCCCCGACAGAATGACGGCGAGGATGGTGTTGCGATTGTTCGACATCATTCAGGTCTCGTTATTCTGTTCGGGTTGCAGCAGGGTGCGCCGTGGCGCCGCCGATCGTCAGGTCGCAATCATTCCGGATGCTGACGATCGAGCCGGCGGAACGCCGTGCGGAGATCGTCGAGCATGACGGCGAAGTCGCGGCTGAGCGCGGCACGTCGGCCGACTAGCACATAATCACTGTGGGGTCGCATGGATACGGCGTCCACACGCTTCACCAATTCGCGAAGCCTGCGGCGGATTCGGTTTCGCTCGGTCGCGGTGCCGTTTTTCTTGGTCACCGTGAAGCCGACCCGGATCGGGCCGTCGTCGGTCCGCCGGCGATTCTGCACCACGAAAGCAGGGCTGCTCACCCGCGGCCCATTGGCAACGGCGAGGAAGTCCGCCCGCTGCCTTAACCGATCCATGATGATATCTCTGGGAAGATCCGCTCAGGCGCTCAGGCGCTTGCGGCCACGCGCGCGGCGCGCGGCAAGAACCTTCCGGCCACCGGTGGTCGCAAGGCGGGCGCGAAAGCCGTGACGGCGCTTGCGCACCAGTTTGCTGGGTTGATAAGTCCGCTTCACGGGTCCGTTCTCCGCTGACCGGGCAAGTCGCCTGATATTGAGGTTAAGTCCGGTAATGCCGGCCCAAATGGGCCGTTTCCGGCCCGAAAAGAGCCGCCCCGGCTGAACCGGGCCATCGCGGACAATTGGCGCGGCTTATACGGGAGCGACCTCTTTTCGTCAATCTTGGCCTGTAGCGTCCGCGACCGTCGGACAAATTGGCCAAAATCCCGCGCCGGGACTATATTACAAGCCTTTCCAGCTATTTGCGCGGACCGCTGTCGATTGCCGGTTCCGGGCCAGATGCGGATGATCGCCAGTTTGCCGCAGCGTTGCGGCCGTGAGGCAAGTATCGTGTTGCAGGCTTTCCAACAGCTCCGGGTCAAGGCCGCGCGGCTGTCGCTGCGTGGCCGGCTCGGCCTGTCCGGCAAGCTGCTGCTGCTCACGATTCCTCTGGTCATGATCGCGGAAGTGCTGATCTACGTTCCCGCGATTGCCAACTTCCGGATGAACCGCCTTAACGATCGGCTGGCCGCGGCCAATACCGCGGCGCTGGTGCTCGATGCGGCGCCGTCGGGAATGGTGCCCGATTCGCTGGCCCGGCAAATCCTCGGCAGCATTGGTGCCAGGGCCGTCGCCATCAAGATGGGACAGCAGCGCCGTCTGCTCGCCAGCGCGGACCTGCCGGCCGCGATCGATCATGACATCGACATGCGCGCCATGACGCCGTGGTCGGCCATTGTCGGCTCGCTCGAAACCATGCTCGAGAGTGGCAACCAGGCGATCCGGATTATCGGACCGGGACCGCGCGGCGCGCAATTCATCGAGGTCGTGACCGATGAATTGCC
>JBQCIZ010000631.1:0-27755 GCA_051953235.1 Nitrobacter sp.
ATTTTTCCGAATATCCTGATGCCAGCGCCTTTGTCGATTGGCGCGCCTGCGGTGCGGGCGAGGCGATTCAATCGCAGACAGTCAATTTCGGAAATCGTACCGTCGTTCGCTGCGAGAACGTCGAAAGTAAGTTTGCCAACATCGGTGCGGCAGTTCGAGGACCCCTGGGCATCGATTATTGCCTGCATTTGCCTCATTGCCGCGCCGCTCTCGAGCAATTCTCGCGCGCGGGCGTAACCGGCTCCGCCTCGCAATTGGGGGTCGTATTCCAGAAGATGCGCCGCTAGACGTAGTGACTTTTCGCGCAGGTCGGCCGGCGCAGTGGTGTTGTTGGCCAGCACCGACATGACGTCTTCGACTTCAAACACTGGGCCAATGCCTCGACCGATCGGCTGGCGGCCGTCGGTCATGATCGTTTCCACAGTAATTCCGAAGTGGTCGCCGACAAATTCAAACAGCTTTCGTAGCCGCATCGCTTCGGCAGAGCTGACTACTTTTGCTGTCGGGCCGACCGGCAGATCAATCAGCAGATGAGTGGCGCCGGCGGCGACCTTCTTCGACATGATGGAAGCCACCATCTGCTCGCGGATATCGAGACTGAGTGGTCGTTCTACGGAGATCAGAATATCATCAGCCGGCGAGAGATTGACGTGCCCGCCCCAAACCAGGCAGCCTCGGCATGCGGCTACGATCTCCCTCATCTCGTCGACGTTGACATCGACCCTGGCGAGTACCTCCATGGTGTCGGCGGTGCCGGCGGGCGAAGTGATCGCCCGCGAGGATGTTTTGGGGATCGTAAGTCCGTGCGCCGCCACGATCGGAACCGCGATCATTGAGGTACGGTTGCCCGGAATACCGCCAATGCAATGCTTGTCGACAACGATAGGATTTGACCACTTTAACTGTGTGCCGGCGTTTGCCATGGCCTTCACCAGGGCAATCAGTTCGCCGCTGGTCATGAAACTTGCCGATCCGATAAGAAACGCTGCGATCTCCATGTCGGAGTAGCGATAATGGGTGACGTCACCGATGATGGCCTCTATCTCCGCGGGCTGGAGGATTTGCCCCTGTACCTTGGCGCGAACGGCATCGAGGCTTTCGGGAGAAGTCGAAGGACCAATCGTGACCGAGGCGCCCAGCGGTTCGGAGAAGCGCCGGAAAGCCGGCTCGGACAAGCCGATATCGTCGGGGCCAACGAGAGTATCATCGTCAGTTATTAGCAGGGTTGCCAGCAGCACTTTCGAACCTGTTTGCAACTCCACGCGGCTAAAGCCGCGGAAGATATCGGCTCGCAACGCCCGGCAATGGCGTGAAATAACAACCACATTTTCGCGACCAGTATCCAGGCTCACCCGGCGTACTCTCAACCGCGCGCGAGATGTGGGGGTGCTGCTATCATCGGACATCGCAGGTGATTTTCAGGTTTCGATGGCCAATGGCAAAGGGAAACCCATGTCAGCGGTATCTCGCTGCGCTACAGGCGTTCGACTGATGTCACACGATAGGTATGCATCTTGCCGCGCTCGCTCACAGAAACATATTCGCCGACAACAAAATGTTCGTCTGCGAAATGGTAGCCGCTTTCGTCGGGCAGATTGGCGTTGCCGTTATAGTGGAACTCCCAATTACCGCCAGGACGATGAACCAGATGGCCAAGCTGATCTGCCTCCTTGGAGCGCCGACGTGCCACCCGACAAGCCTCACGGTGCGATTTCCATAGCTTGGGGTCGATACGCCCATCGGGATTCAAAGGTGCGATGATCGTATAGGCGACCTCGTGCTCCCCCTCGGGATGATCAGGTTCGCGCGCAAGCTCTAGACGAATCTGCCGGAATTGTGCCGGCAGAGAGGTATTCAGAATCGGTTTCGACTGAGCTTTCGACATATGCGAACACCTTTTTCAAATGAAACGAAGATCGGCATTGTCAGCCTTTGTTGGCTGGCGACATCGGCTTATCCGCAACTTTGGACTTCAGGTTTCTGATCACCAGCATGATTAGCGGCACCATTAGAGCGGGCAATGTGCTGTTCAGCGGATGGCGTATCGCTCCGGCGATCTGCGATTGCATCGCGCGCGCCTCCAGCTGAAGTGCCTCCACGGCAGAGCTATGAACCTCTGTAGCTAAGTCTAGCTCCCGGCTGACGGGTGAGCGTGCGGCAACCATAAGAAATATCGCCGCAATCGTGAAATTGGTTCCTCCGAGAATAGCGGCCGCCAATATCGCATTCCAGACCTGGACCAAGGCAAAATAGGCGGACAATTCCAACATCAGCAAGCCGAATGCGGCAATCAGAGCGGCGAGCGCGCGCACGCCGAGGCCGGTCAACATCTGGTGCAAGCGGATGTCAGCGATGATCCGATCGGAGCGCCACAACGCGCGAAGGCTTCTGACGATCGCATCGCTGTTCATTTCAATGTTTCCCAAGCATGAAGCCGACGACAACGCCAAGCGCGAATGAGCTCGCTGTCATTGCGATCGGTCGCTCCGCGATCAACGCTTCAATACGATTTTCCTCCGTATCAAGCATGCTACCGAGCTCGTCCACAGCGGTCTTGATCTGGTCGGAAAGTTCGTCGGCGCGGCTCTTTGCGGCGTCAAAGAGTTTGTCACCTGTCCTATTCAACAGGCGTGACACCTCGCCCTTCAGAGTCTGTAGCTCGTTCTGTAAGTAGCTTGATCGAAGCATCGGCGTTGCCCTCTTTGCAGCCAATGTCAAATCTAGACCGGCCAGAGGGTGCATCATTGATTTGCATCAACAGGGTCAGGCGACGTGTTTGAGGCAGGTCAATAGGCAATTTCGGAAGGCCGTATAGGAGATTGCGAAGTCATCCAGGAACGACATTGTGGCGACTACACCTGCGCTAACGGCGGCAATATCGAGCGACCATCTTGACCTGCGCGCCAGTGGGTCCTGGACAGCGGCTAATGGGACCACGCTTGAGGCGCTTGCCGACGCCATCGCGCCTGAGCTGGATCGCGCTCAGATTGTCAAGCTCGATATGGCTGAGGTTAGTGAACTCGACACGCTGGGCGCCTGGCTGTTTGAAAGGATCAAGCGGCGGATTGTCTTGGCGGGACATCGCGCCGATACGGTTGATGTGGCCGTCAAATACGTCAATCTCATCGAGCAAGTTCGTGAGGTCAATCGTCGAAAGCCGGAGCCGCGACACGAACCGAATCCTCTCGTTGGGATGATCAGCGAGGTCGGCCGCTCCACCATTGGTGCGCGTGAGGACATCGCCGTATTTCTGCAAATGTTGGGCGCGTTCTTCGTGGCACTGTTTGGTGTTTTGCGGCGGCCGCGCGCGCTCCGAGTCACATCCCTAGTCTATCAGCTCTATAAGGTCGGCTGGCAGGCAATTCCGATTATCGTTCTGATAACGTTCCTGATCGGGGCCATTATCGCGCAGCAAGGAATTTTCCACTTTCGCAAGTTCGGCGCGGATTCCTACGTCGTGGACATGGTCGGTATCCTTGTGCTGCGCGAACTCGGTGTATTGATCGTTGCGATCATGGTCGCCGGCCGTTCGGGTAGCGCCTATACGGCGGAGCTAGGTTCCATGAAAATGCGTGAAGAGATAGACGCGCTCTCGACTATGGGACTTGATCCCGTCGAGGTGTTAATCTTGCCGCGTATCATCGCGCTTGTCTGTGCACTTCCGATTTTGAGCTTCATCGGCTCGATGGCCGCGCTCTATGGAGGGGGCCTGGTCGCGCAATTCTACGGCGGCATGGGGCCGGCGATCTTTCTCGCTCGTCTGCACGAGGCGGTGTCTGTCAACAGCTTCGAGGTGGGTATCATCAAGGCGCCGTTCATGGCGCTGGTGATCGGCGTCGTCGCTTGCAGCGAAGGCTTGCGGGTGAAGGGGAGTGCCGAATCGCTTGGCAGGCAGACCACGACATCGGTGGTTAAATCGATCTTTCTTGTGATCGTGCTTGATGGTTTGTTCGCGGTATTTTTTGCATCGGTCGGAATGTAGCGATGCAGAATGTAGAAGGACAGTTCGCAATCCGCGTCCGAGACCTTGTCGTAGGCTTCGGCCGGAATGTTGTGATCGATCATCTCGCGCTCGACGTGCAAAGGGGAGAAATTCTGGGCGTTGTCGGTGCCTCCGGTGGCGGCAAGTCGGTCTTGATGCGAACCATCATCGGTCTGATTCCGAGGCGGCACGGAGAAATCGAAATCATGGGCGTCACGGCCGCTGCCGGCCGCAGGATCTCAGGAGGCGCCAAGCAGTGGGGTATCCTGTTTCAGCAGGGTGCGCTGTTTTCGTCATTGACCGTGCGCCAAAATGTCCAATTTCCGTTGCGCGAGAACCTCTCTCTCTCGGAGGTGCTGATGGACGAGATCGCCATCGCCAAGCTCGAAATGGTCGGGCTCAAGCCCGAGGATGGCGATAAGTTTCCCTCCGAACTGTCCGGCGGCATGACCAAGCGGGTAGCGCTGGCGCGTGCCCTCGCGCTCGACCCCGCAATCGTATTTCTGGATGAACCGACATCCGGCCTCGACCCAATCGCGGCCGGTGATTTCGACGTTCTGATCAAGACCTTGCAAGAAACACTGGGGTTGACGGTGTTTATGGTTACACATGACCTCGCCAGTCTCAATACGGTCTGCGACCGCGTGGCGGCGCTGGCGGACGGCAAGATCGTGGCAATTGGCCCGATGCAAGACCTGCTTCAATCCGAGCATCCGTGGGTGCGGGCCTATTTCCACGGCAAGCGCTCCCAAATGCTGCAACATCAGGCGAGTTGAACAATGGAAACTCGAGCTCCATTCGTTATTGTCGGGGCCTTCGTGCTCGCTGCCATCGCTGCCGTTTTCGGCTTCGTCTATTGGCTTCACAACACCGGCGGCCTTGGTCCGCGCGCGAGCTATCACGTTCAGTTCGAGGGTTCGGTGCCAGGACTTTTGGTGGGCGCTGCCGTCCTGTTCAACGGCATTCGGGTCGGAGAAGTCACCGCACTGGATCTCACACCGGACTATCCGCGCGGCGTCAAGGCCATCGTTTCGGTGGCGTCGACGACGCCGGTCCACGCCGACACAAGGGTTGGGTTGGAATTTCAGGGACTGACCGGCGTTCCGGTCATTGCACTCGAAGGCGGCACTCTGCGAGAGGACCACGGCCAGATACCGACTCTCATGGCTGAGCCGGGGGCAGGCCAGGGCATGACGCAGGCGGCTCGCGATGCCTTGCGCCGGGTGGATTCCGTTCTCGCGGAGAACGCCGAACCGCTGAAGGATACCATCGCCAATTTCAAGGTATTTTCCGAAGGACTAGCGCGAAATACCACCAAGCTTGATGGTATCGTTGGTGGACTTGAGCGGTTAACGGGCGTAACGGCGCCGCCACCGAAGGTCGTCTATGATCTGTACGCTCTGCAGAGTCGGGGAGCGCCGGCCAAAACGATCAATGGGCGTTTGGCTATTCCAATACCGACCGCAGTCACAATGCTGGAGACGCAGCGCTTCCTGTTCTCTCCTGCGCAAGACTATCCGGGCTTCGCCCAGGCAATGTGGGCTGACGATCTGCCGAAACTTGTTCAAGCGCGGCTGATCGACAGTTTTGAAAATTACGACATCTTGAATGCGCCACTTCGAGTTCCCGAAGCCGGGCAGTCCGATTTCCAGCTTCTGATTGATGTCAGGCGGTTTCACATTTCAGTCGCGGCCAAGCCTGCTGCCGAACTCGGACTATCGGCGCGGCTCGTGAACAAGAATGGCGATGTTGTCGCAGCGCGCCTCTTTGAGCAACGTGAGACGTTTGATCAGATCCAGCCAGCGGAGGCGGCGGTGGCGTTTAGCGCGGCATTTGGAAGGATCGCGAAAGATATGATCGAGTGGACCGTCCAAGCTTTACCTTAGAAACTCACTCAAGACTTTTCAGATATGACAGCAGATCATGAATCTGATCTGGATCGAGTACGAACTCTGGCATCGTAGGGTGCCCCGTCGAAATGCCTTCAGCCAGCGCTTCGCCGAGATTCTCTATCGGGTACCGCAGGTGCAGGGTTCTGAATGGGGGAGCAATCTTCAGAGGACTTGCTGTCACGCGATCCACGGAATGACATCTGGAACAATTGTTGATTGCAAAGGTCTTACCACGCTGTTCGGCCGGTGACATGGCCAAAGCTGGAGTTGTCACCAACAGGGTGAGAAGCATATATCGCAGAGCCAGTCGAAGCATCGCGAGCCAATCTTTCGAGGCACACCCACAGCCTTGATAGTTGGGCGCAAATGGATCGTCTTGATCTAAGTCAAGAGCCGGATGACCACTCCGGTAAAATGCGATGGACTCGCAGAGCGACTTCGATTGTTCGCGATCAGAACGCCGTATAGAAACGGCTGTTTAATCCCAGCAAAAAGCCGGTTCAGGTCACTATTTGATTCAGCTCAAACAGGTTGATTCCGCTCAAATCGGCTCGATTTCGCGGGTATAGTCTCCAACATGTTGGAGACTCGGTTTTGCGTTATGCGGGCCGCGTTGCGGTGTACGTCACTTCGGCGCATGAGCCCGAGAGGCATGTTACACCGCTCATATCGTTAGAGGAAAATATTCGGATGACTATGTCTGATATTATGCGCCCCTCTTTCGCGGTATTCAAACCCAATGCACGGCCTCTGGAAGTCGCGCATTTACTCATGGGAGCCAATCAGCACGGTCTGCCGGTATTCGACCAAGACGAGGTGTTGATCAGTATTATTTCAGCAGGCGATTGCGATGGCCTCCACGGACGCCAGGGCCGCTGGGGAATATGAGTCGCCTTCGGACACACCCCGAGAATCATCTCGTCAATCGGATCGGATGGCTCCGGGCTGCTGTTTTGGGCGCCAATGACGGCATCATCTCGACCGCGAGCCTGATCGTCGGCGTTGCAGCGGCAGCCGCGACACGTAATGACGTCCTGATCGCTGGCCTCGCAGGATTAGTTGCTGGAGCGATGTCGATGGCGGCTGGCGAGTACGTTTCAGTCAGTTCGCAGTCTGACACCGAGCAGGCTGATCTGGCGCGGGAACGCCAGGAGTTGGCCGATAACCCCGCATTAGAACTCGACGAACTTGCCGAAATCTACGTCAAACGCGGTGTCGATACAACTTTGGCGCGAAAGGTGGCGCAACAGCTGATGGCGAAGGACGCGTTGACTGCACACGCGCGCGACGAACTGGGAATCTCAGAAATCACCACGGCGCGTCCGGTGCAGGCTGCGCTGGCCTCGGCTGCGATGTTTTCGGTTGGCGCCGCGTTGCCGTTGCTGATGGTTATCGTATCGCCCGGTAATGAACTCGTGCTGATCGTGTCTGCTGCATCGCTGGCCTTTCTTGCGGTGCTGGGCGCCGTTGGAGCAAAGGCGGGCGGCGCGAATATTCTGCGTGCCACCATCCGTGTAACGTTCTGGGGGGCGTTTGCCTTGGCGCTCACCGCCGGCATCGGCAAGCTGTTCGGGACGGTCGTCTGAGCTCTCGATTCTGGCGGTTATGGTAGGGCACCTGTCGGGCAGCCACCGGTTTTGTAAGGTCGTTTGAGATGCTTGCCGGCTTCCTGATGCGAATTGCGTTGGTGCTGATGCCGGCCATTGGTCTTGGCCTCGGCGTGGCCATGTCGCTGCTCGGGCAGCCGGCGTGGCAGGATCGCATCTGGGCGGCGTTCACGATTCCGGTTCTGGCAGTCCTGGTCTACGACATCGTTGCAAGCCTGCGACGCGGCGAAGTCGGCCTCGATATCGTTGCGGTGCTGTCGATGGCGGCCGCACTCATCGTCGGGGAAGAACTGGCCGCAATCGTCGTCGCGCTGATGTATGCCGGTGGGCAATCCCTCGAAGCATTTGCCGAACGCCACGCGCGCCGGGAGATGACGGCGCTGTTGGCCCGTGTTCCTCGAACCGCCGTCCGGCATCGAGCGGATGGCCTGGAAGAAGTCGAGTTGGACCTCATCATGCCGGGCGACCGTTTGCTGATCCGGCAAGGCGATGTAATCCCGGCCGACGGCACGGTGGCAGGCGGGCTGGCGGTGCTTGATCAATCCGCGCTCACGGGAGAAACCATCCCGGTTCAGCAGCACGTCGGCGATGACGTGATGAGCGGAGCTACCAACGCCGGTGAAGCCTTCGATCTTACGGTCTCGCACCGCGCCGCCGAAAGTACTTATGCCGGCATCGTGCGTCTGGTCGATGGGGCGCAGCGCTCTAAAGCGCCGATGTCGCGTCTGGCCGACCGCTTCGCAATTGTCTTTCTCGTCATCACGGTGCTGATTGCAGCCGTCGCATGGTTCTTCACCGCCGATCCCGTACGCGCGGTCGCCGTGCTGGTCATCGCTACGCCGTGTCCGCTTATTCTTGCGGTGCCAGTCGCCATCGTTTCCGGCCTTTCCCGGGCGGCGCGTCATGGTATTCTCATCAAGGGTGGCAAGGCAATCGAGGCGCTCGCGCGCGTCAATTCACTGATACTCGACAAGACCGGCACCCTCACCGACGGCAGGGCGAAGGTCATTGCCGTCAACGTCGCGGCGGACACCGATCCCGCCGACGTGTTCCGCCTAGCCGCTTCGCTCGATCAGGCGTCCAAGCACATCATCGCCCAGACCATTGTTGCTGAAGCACAGAACCGCCAGCTCAAGCTGACAATACCGTCCGACGTCGTCGAAACGCCCGGCGAAGGCGTCCAAGGCATAGTCGAAGGACGATCTGTCGCGGTCGGGGGCATCCAGTTCGTGATGTCCAGCTTGCCGCGAGGGACAAAAAATCCCTTCCAATCGGTCAGAGTAGCCGGCGCAGTCATCGTCGCCATCGCCATCGACGGCCGCATGGCGGGCGAGATCAGGCTGGCTGACGAACTGCGCGCGGGCACCCGGTCACTGCTTCAGCGCTTGCGAGCGCTGGGCCTGCAACGGATCGTCCTCGCAACGGGGGACCGGAGCGAAGTTGCGGAAGCCGTTGCGGCAGGGTTAGGGATCGATGCGGTGCGCTCAGGACTGACGCCGGATCAAAAAGTCCTCGTTGTGCTCTCCGAGCGAAAAAATGGATCGGTCATGATGGTGGGCGACGGCGTCAACGATGCGCCGGCGCTGGCCGCCGCCGATGTCGGTGTCGCCATGGGAGCAAGGGGCGCGGCGGCATCTGTCGAGGCGGCCGACGTCGTCATTCTGGTCGATCACCTAGATCGCATTGTGCCCGCCATGGAGATCGCGCGACGTTCCCGTCTCATCGCGCTGGAAGGTGTCTTTGCCGGAATGGGGCTGTCGCTGATAGGCATGGTGGCCGCAGCGTTCGGCTATCTGACGCCGGTGGAGGGAGCTCTGATACAGGAAGCGATCGACGTTGCTATGATCGTGAATGCCCTTAGAGCCTTGGGTGGCAGGAAGTTTAGTTAACCGTAGACTGTCGTCTCGCCATAGCGGGTCGGAAGCGCTCGAGACACTCGAAGAACCGGAGATCCATCTTTGGAAAGTCGAGCACGTGGCAATGCAAGCCTGATCCAGGCCGCCGCGTGGTCACTGGCGTTTTTTCACCTCGCACGTCATTATCCACGCGGGTGAGCAATCAATACGGAGATCATAATCTCTGAGAATATCGATTCGGCCGGCGCAATCAATCCTTGGCTGACATCGGTCACGGGCCAGAGGTGGGGAGCGATGCGTCCTTTTTGGCGGGATATGGCAGGTTCGACGATCTCGCGACGGAACGCGCTGAAACCAGACCCGGTCCATCGCTGCTCTTTGATCTTTACGCCAAGGCTATTTCGCTATGGATCAGGACCGTGGGCAGCGTCGGCTCTGCGCAAGGAACGCAAACAAACGTCAGAAATCCTTTAGCGAGATCCGCCCGTGATGGTGCTACGATTTCCGATGCCTGAACCGGACTCTCCTGGCCGATTTGGTTGGCATTCCGGTTTGCTTCCATAACCTCCCGGAAAAAAGAGGTGATAGCCGACGCCACAGGTGGGCGTAGAGCTATTGGCCGGATCACATCCGCCGTTTCCGCACACCATGCCCGGGGCGCAGTAATGTCCTCCACCACAGTCCACGGTGCCTCGCGCCACGCACTTCGTTCCACCGAGTGCGCACTGCATGCCCGGGGGACAGTAATGGCCGCCACCACAGTCTACTGCGTTAAGCGGCTCACACTTTCCCCCGCTCACGCACTTTTCACCAGCGTCGCAAACGTGTCCTCCTCCGCAGTACGCTGAGCCTCCTGGGATACAATATCCATCCGCTGTCCGGCTGGTTCCGGGGCCACATTTAGCGGCAGCGGGAACGATTGCAGCAACGACGAAGAAGGCCGTGCAAAAGAGCGCCTCTCGAAAATGGGAGAGCCAAGCACTACTCAACTGCGTTCTCATACAGACGATCAGCAATGCAGTTAGGCCATGGTCTGAGTGGTTGGACGAAGTTGCTTTGCAACAGCGGCTCCAATAATGAAGCCAATAATCAGCCCAGCAAGCCAAGCAAATTGAGCATCAAGGGCTGCGTGGTATCGCGCGCCCGAACTTACACCGCCATACGGATTTATGACTTGGAACGAGGCGAAAGCGATTAGTCCGCCGATCACCGCTGTGATTAAAAATGCCACGACATGGCGTTTACCCGTCCCGGATTTGCGTAGTAGAAAAAAAGAAATAACCAGCGCGACAACGGCGTTGAAGGCAATTAGCATGCAATACTCCCCAGCATTTAATGTTTATAAATAGAGTAAATGTGATTAGCATCCATATTCCGCTATTGGACGCAAGCGGATTCCACCTGTTTCAAAGTGGACACCAGCATGTCGTCAGCGGCCTTCGGGTCTCGGTGGCCAAAATCCTGCCGTTTGCGCCAAGAATTTTTCTTCCCGCTTTGCCTTTGCCACGCGGCTTTCGTCCTTTCGTATCAACCGACGTTCTTACTGGATACGAAGCTGGAAGTCCGTGGCGTTCGGCATCTCAGCGTATAGTAGCCCGATAACCCGCGATGGAGCTGACATGCCGTGAGAATTGATAGAGTCGCGCAATAACAATCCTTACGTTTCTCAGTTTGACCAGACTTGCTAAGCGAGCGTATTAAAGCACGTGACTGAGGTCGATGACGGTCCGGGAGACGTACACATTACCACCGGAGGAAGCTCGAGCGCGAACAAGGGCTATTCTCGATCGCTGGCGACCGCGGATTGTATGACCGTGGTTGATAGATGGCGGGAACTCCCCGGCGGAGAAATCGAGCTCACGATGAAGAGGCTGCGAAGCGCGGATTAATCAGGCAGCCTCCGCCTCGCCGAAGCCAAGAACGTAGACCGATCCAATGAGGCCTGCGCAAAATCAGCGACCGCCTTGTCGTCGGCGGGGCTGAGCTTCCCTGATGATCCATCGTACATTCGCTGATATAGCTTAAATCTTCCCTGTTTTCTGAACTAGGGAAACTGTCGACATGTCTCTGATTTTTCGGCCATTAAAGGAGCGCTAACCGGGTTCTTGCCCCCGTTTTCGAGGAGTTTCCCAGTTCTTTTCCCTGATAGCAGGGAATCGCGAGGTAGAGACCCATTCGCACCAGACTGCTTCCGCCACCATTTTTTCAAGGTGCGCGACAGGCAAGGGCGGGTGTTCGCCCGCTTCACTTGCCGATCGCAGGTCCCATCAGCGCATTGGGAAGCCAGGTCGCAATCTCCGGGAAAATACAGAGGATCACGATCGCCAGCATCATGCAGATGACATAGGGCAGGGTACCCCACATCACCTTGGCGAGCGGCACGTCGGGCGCGATGGCGTTGACGATGTAGATGTTCAATCCGACAGGCGGATGGATCAGGCCGATCTCCATGTTGATGGTCAGGATCACGCCGAACCAGATCGGATCGAAGCCGGCGGCCGTGATAATCGGCAGCAGGATCGGACTCGTCATCAGGATGATCGCCGCCGGTGGAATGAAGAAGCCGCACACCAGGAGGAAGATGTTGATGAGGAACATCAGCACCCACTTGTTGGCGTGCATGTCAGCGATGCCCTGCGCCAGCGTCTGGGTCAGGTACAGCGACGTCAACATATAGCCGAACAGCACGGCTGCCGCGATGATGGTCAGGATCATCACGGACTCGCGCAGCGTGTCGCGGAGGATGTGCCAAATCTGGTCGGGCTTGTAGAGCCGGTAGATCAGGATTGCGAGGATCAGGCACAGCGCCGCGCCGACGCCGGCGGCTTCCGACGGCGTGGCGATCCCGCCATAGAGCACATACATCACGCCAGCGATGATGAAGAGAAACGGCGTGATCTTCGGCACCGCTTCGAATTTTTCCTTCCAGCTATAGCGGAAGCCTTCGGCGTGCGACTTGAAGCCCTTGCGCCAGATCGCAAAGATCGTCCAGATCATGAACAGGCCGGTGAGCAACAATCCCGGCAGAACGCCGGCGATGAACAGGCGGCCGATCGAGGTTTCGGTGGCGATGCCGTACAGGATGAAAGTCACTGACGGAGGGATCAGGATGCCGAGCGTGCCGCCGGCGCAGATCGAGCCGGTGGCCACTTCATCCGGATAGCCGCGGCGGCGCATTTCCGGAATGCCCATCTTGCCGATCGCGGCGCAGCATGCGGGCGATGAGCCCGTCAGTGCAGCGAAGATGGCGCAGGCGCCGAGATTCGACACCACGAGTCCGCCGGGCAGGCGGTACAGCCAGCGGTCGAGTGCCTCATAAAGATCCTTGCCGGCGGGCGACGAGCCGATTGCGGCGCCCATCATCACAAACATCGGGATGGACACGAGTGCGAAATCGTCGAGGCCGGACCACAGTGTCTCGGCGACGACGTGCAGGGAGTCGAAGCCCTGGAAGACGGCGAGGAATGCGACCGCGATCGCGCCGAGGCCGAAGGCGACGGGAATTCCCGACAGCAGCATCAGCAGCGTGACGACAAGAACGATCGCGCCTTGTGTGGTGGGGCTCATTCCGCGCCTCCCAGCGCCTGCTCTGCGTGAGCGCGCGCGACATCCTCGGCGCTTTCCTTGTCCTTGATGCCGAAGGGCGGCACGCGTCCCGTCAGGAGTGCGAGAATGTCCGCGATATATTGAAGCGTGACCAGTCCCAGACCGACCGGCATCGTGAGCAGCGGGATCCAGAGCCGCGACCGCCACACGGTGTCGGATAGCCAGCCCTCGCTATAGGACTGATACCAGTAGGCCGTGCACAGCACGAAGGCCACGACGCAGAACGCGCAGGCAACCAGACTCGTGACGAGCGCCAGCCAGAACCGCGTTGTCGGGCCGACGTGCAGGGGCAGAATGTCGACGTTGACGTGACCGCGCGTCATCAGGACGTAGGGACTGGCGACGAAGGTCGCGCCGACGATGCAGTAAGTCACGACGTCGATCTGCCAGACCGTCGTCATGTTGAAGATGTATCGTTCGATCACCATGTCGCAGATCGCGAATACGGCGAACCCGACCAGAAAGGCGCCGATTACGCCGGTGACGCGCGACAGGAACGTCACCGCTCGGATAAAGCCGTCCATGGGAACCGTCTGTCTGTTGAAATGAAAGAGGCCGGTGATCGGCGATCACCGGCCTTTGCCGTTACTTGACTGCCAGAGCTTCGTCGATCAGCTTCTGGCCGTTCGGGACTTCCTTGGCGAATTTCGCAAACGAGCTTTTCTTGGCGAGGGCCATCCAGGCGTCAAATTCGTCGTTGGTGAGTGTGACGACCTTGTCCTTGTGGTCCGTGAATTGCTTGATGGTCTCGTCGTTCACGGCGTTTGCCTTGCCCTCATAGTAGGCCTGTGCCTTCTTGCCGGCGGCGATGATCGCATCCTTCTGTTGCTTGTTGAGGCGATCGAAGTTCTTTTTCGACATCAGCACCGGCTCGTACATGAACCACAAGGCGTTGTCGCCCGGCGCTGTCAGGCAGGTGGTGACCTCGTAGAGACGGGTCGAACCGAAAGTGCCGAGGCTCGTGTCGGTCGCATCGATGACGCCGGTCTGGAACGCATTATAGACCTCGTTCGAGGGCGGCGTGACGATGCTGGCGCCGGCTGCTTCCCACATCGCCGCGAATGTCGGACCTGCAGCGCGGAACTTCATCCCGGCCAGATCCTTCGGATGCTGAACGCATTTGCCCTTGGCGGCCATGCCGCCGGCGAACCATGCGTCGGAGAGGACGATCACGCCGCGCTTCTCGATCTCGGCGCGCATGTCCTTCATGAATTGCGAATCGTTGATGCGTTTGGCGCGATCCTGATTGCGGATCAGGCCGGGCATCAGCGTTGCGCTGAACACCGGCGCCTTGCCGCTGGCGTAGTCGAGCGGGAACAGCGTGATGTCGAGCTGGCCGTTGACCATCGCGTTCCACTGGTCCTTCGGCTTGAACAGCGATGCACCCGGATAGACCTGGATGGTGATGCCGACATTCGCAGCGCCGACTTCCTTGGCGATCATCTGCACCATATCGTCACGAACGTCGCCTTTGCCGCCCGGGAACTGGTGCGACGCCTTCATCGTGATCTGGGCTTGTGCCGCGCCTGCAAATGAAACAGCGACAACGGCCGTCGCCAGAAATGCCGAAATTCTCTTCATACGTTCCTCCCCGGAATCTCTTTGTCGTCATCGATCTTTGGATCGTTTAGGCCCGCGATAAAATCCTATCGGAAGAGATACCGCCATTCCAGAGAGTATATAACTTTAGTAGCATGCGAGTCATCGTGCGCTGCCGCATCGCTGTGCAAGAGACGCTTGCTCATGATTGCTGTCTGAGATCAGAGCGAACGTTTCAAGCACATGTCTTCAAGGTTGTGAGGCCGACCGGAAGAGCGCTGACGCTCGCTTCAATGGCGCGAGCGGTCTGTCAATCCGTCGTAACCGCGGTCCGCGCGGTCGCTCCATGAGCATGGCGCGCTAACTCCGGGGTGCGTGATATGCCATGATGGCTTATCCACCCAAGCCACGATTGAAAGGCACGTCATGAGCGAAAGCGATCTGTTCAAAAAGGGTCTCAAGGTCCGCAAGGAAGTTCTCGGCGAGGATTATGTCAACAAGTCCATCGCCGGCGCCGACGAATTCACGCGCACGATGGCCGAGTGGTCGACCGAATTCTGTTGGGGCGCGCTGTGGACCCGGCCTGGCCTTGATCGCCGCACCCGCAGCATCGTCAATCTCGCCATGCTCGGCGCATTGAACCGGCCTCACGAGCTGAAACTCCATGTGAAGGGTGCACTGAAGAACGGGCTGACCAAGGATGAGATCAAGGAAATCCTGCTTCAGGTCGCAGTCTATTGCGGCGTACCGGCGGGCATCGACAGCTTCCGCAATGCGCGCGAAGCCTTCAGGGAACTGGAGAGCGAGGAAGCCGCGAAGCGCGGCTGATCGTCTGCTTCACGGGCAACGCGGCGATCATGCGCGCTGCCCGTGTCCGGATAACGGACAGTATTGGTGTAATTTGGCTCATTCGGAACATTCCCGGCGTTGCTGATAAAAAATGCCCCGGCCGCGGAAGCGAGCCCGGCGCGTTTGCGCATCGAATGCGGAGAAATCGGCGAGAACACCGGAGCCTCATCTTCTTTCCGGCGAATTGAAGTGGGTCAATCCATCGACAGCTTCGTCCGATTGACGCTAAAATATCCGTAACAAGAAACGGGCGCTTCAGGGAGACGATATCGTTGACGAAGCAATCTAGCATGAAGCGCGACTATTATGCCGGCGCTCTGATGATGCTGATCGGGCTCGGTGCCGCGGTCGAAGGCAGCAGTTATCGCATCGGCACGCTTGTGCGCATGGGCCCCGGCTTCTTTCCGGTCGCGCTGGGCATCATCCTCATTCTTCTGGGCATGATGATTGCCGGAACAGCGTTCGCTTCATCGGAAGGTGGCGACGAACGTTTCCTGCCGGACAATCCGCAGTGGTTCGGCTGGCTCTGCCTGATCGGCGGCCCCATCCTGTTCATCATCCTCGGCGTCTACGCAGGAATGATCCCGGCGATCTTCGCCTGCGTCTTCGTCTGTGCACTGGGTGACAAGACATCGACACTCAAGGGGTCGCTGATCATGTCGGCGGGCGTCACGGTGTTCGGCGTAATCCTCTTCTCTTACCTGCTGGGTGTGCCGCTTCCGCTGCTGCGCGGGATCACGCCATGATCGAGACCGCACTGCAGGATCTCTGGTTCGGCTTCGGCGTCGCGCTGGAGCCCCACAATCTGATGTATTGTTTTCTCGGCGTGCTGGTCGGCAATCTCGTCGGTGTGCTGCCCGGGATGGGGCCGGTGGCGACCATTTCGATCCTGCTGCCGCTGACCTTCGGCATGAAGCCCGTCGCGGCGATCCTGATGCTGGCGGGCGTCTACTACGGCGCACAGTATGGCGGCGCCATCTGCTCGATCCTGCTGAATCTGCCGACCCATCCGCCTCACGCGGTGACGTGTCTCGACGGCTTCCCGCTCACGAAGCAGGGCAAGGGAGGAACGGCGCTCGGCATCACCGTGATCGCGTCGTTCATGGGCGCTTCGTTCGGTATTACCGAGATGATTTTCCTCGCGCCCTTTCTCGTCAAGGTCGCGCTGGAGTTCGGGCCGGCTGAAGTCTGTTCGCTGATGCTGGTCGGTCTGCTCGCTGGATCGACGCTCGCCAAGGGTTCGCCGCTCAAGGGCGTTGCCATGACAGTGCTTGGCCTGCTGATCGGTATCGTCGGGACCGACATCGAGACCGGCACGACGCGGTTCACGTTCGGAATCCTTGAACTCGACGACGGGGTCGAGATCGTCACGCTTGCGCTCGGCCTGTTCGGCATTGCCGAGTTCATGAACAGCATGAACCAGACCGCGGCGGTCGATACCAAATATTCGAACGTCAGGTTCAGGGACATGTTTCCGTCCCGCGCCGATCTGAAGCTCGCGTTCTTTCCGATGGTGCGCGGGACGCTGCTCGGCAGCATGTGCGCGCTGATCCCCGGCACCGGGCCGACCATCGCCTCGTTCGTTTCCTATGCGACGGAGAAGAGGATCTCCAAGACGCCGGAACGCTTCGGGCAGGGCGCGATCGAGGGCGTTGCCTGTCCGGAAGCCTCGACCCACTCGTCGGTTCAGGGCGATTTCATTCCGACCATGAGCCTTGGCATTCCCGGCGACGTGACGATGGCGCTGCTGCTCGGTGCGCTGATCATTCAGGGCATCGTGCCCGGACCGCAGCTCATCAGCCAGCATCCGGATATCTTCTGGGGGCTGATCGCGAGCTTCTGGATCGGCAACATTCTGCTGGTGATCCTCAACGTTCCGATGATCGGGTTGTGGGTGAAGCTGCTCAGCATTCCCTATCGCTATCTCTATCCGAGCGCGATGTTCTTCATCTGCATCGGAGTCTATGCCGCCAATAACGACATGTTCCAGGTCGGCGAGACGGTGGCGATCGGCATTTTTGGCTATATCCTGCTGCGGCTCGATTTCCATCCGGCCCCGATCCTGCTCGGTTTCGTGTTGGGTCCACGCTTCGAGGAGAATTTCCGCCGCGCCATGCTGATCTCGCGCGGCGATCTGAAGGTCTTCATCGAGCGGCCGATCAGCGCGGCCTTTCTTGCGATCTGCGTCTTGCTGATCGCGGGCCAAATCTATGTCTGGCTGCGGAAGCCGAAACCGACCGCAGAGGCCAAGGCGGTTGAAGCGAAGCTCGCATCACCCTACGGCGAGATCTCCGGCTAGGGCCGGCGGCATCGCGGGTTTGCATCTTGAAGTCCGGCGGAGATCGGACAGGGACATTGGAGGATCAAATGATGAAGCGGGGGATCGCTGCGGCATTCGCAGTGGCTCTGTTGGCGTGTCCCTGCCTTGCGCAGGATTATCCATCGCGCACTGTCAAGATCATCGTTCCCTTCGGGGCCGGCGGACCCGCCGACGTCGTGGCGCGCGTGATCGGCAACGCGCTGCAGGAGAAGTTCGGTCAGCCGTTCGTCGTCGAAGACCGGCCGGGTGCTGGCGGGATCATCGGCACCATGGAAGTGGTGAGAGCTGCGCCCGATGGCTACACGCTGCTGATGATGTCGAATACACAGACCGCCAACGAATCGCTGGTGCCACAGCGCAAGTATGAGCTGATGCGCGATCTGATGCCGATTGCGCCAGTCAATTATTCGGATCTGGTGCTGGTCGTGAACCCGTCGGTGAAGGCGAAAACGCTGGCCGAGTTCATTGCCCTCGCGAAGGCCGAGCCAGGCAAGCTCAACTATGCCTCGTCGGGACAGGGCACGCCATATCATATGGCGGGCGAACTGTTCAAAGCGATGGCCGATATCGACGTTGTGCATGTGCCGTACCGCAGCAGCGGCGAGGCCCGCAACGGCGTGATCGGCGGTCAGGTCCAGATGATGATCGACGCCGTCCCGGCGATGGCGCCAAATGTCACGGCGGGGCAGGTCAGGGCACTCGCGACTACCGGCAGTGCACGCTCCAAGGTCCTCCCGGACGTCCCCACGGCGAACGAGGCTGGCGTGCCCGGATATAGCGCGACCATCTGGCTCGGCGTCATGGCGCCCGCCGGCACGCCGACGGCGATCGTCGACCAGCTGAATGGAGCGATCAACGAGGTCATTCACCGCCCCAACGTCGTCAATCTCTGGGCAAAGCAGGGCGCCATTCCGATGTCGATGACACCGCAGGAGTTCGACACTTATCTGCGCGCCGACATCGTGAAATGGGCCAATGTGGTGAAGCGGTTTCCGCAGCAGCCGAAATAGCGCTGGTCGGCGCTGCCGTTTTCAACAGGGCATTTTGTCCGGTGTTGCGTTCATGCATTGGTAACAATAACCCGCGTCAGCGGGCGTCATGACGCGGGGTGTGGAAGGTGCCGGGGTGTTTGCCGGTCCGGTTTAACCAAAACTACAAGGTGATGGAACTATCGTGCGCCCGCGGAAGGCAGCAGGCGTCGCACTTCATAACCGCTACTAACCGCTTTAGCCCCAAAGCCTGAAAGTCCGGGAAGCCGGCCCTTTTGGCACGTGGTGAAGGTTGGGAAGTCATGTCCGGTGCGCCTGAGCGAAACGAATGGTCTGTCGCCGGCGGAAACGGGGCCGAGCAACAGCCCGCCAACCGCGATGACGTCCATGCCCGGCTCGATTTCCTAAACGAGATTGTCCGGTCGTTGCCAGCGAGTGTGACTGTTCAGGATGAGCAGGGCAATTTCATCCTCGTGAACGATGCCGCGGCCATGCAGTTCAACAGGCCGGCTCATGATATCGTCGGAACAGAGTCAGGTGCGCCGTTTCGTTGCAAGGAATTGAACGACCGCAGGAATCTCGCCGTCGGCGTTCTGCAATCCGGTCGTATCCGGATATCCGAAGAGGTGATCCGGACCGAAGTCGCGTCAAAAGTCTACCTCACCGCCCATCGACCTGTTCGGATTTCAAACCGGCAGCTTTTGCTGTCAAGCTCGGTGGATGTCAGTCAGCAAAAAGCCATCGAGGAAGAGCTTTTCCGCTGCGCCTACTATGACGAACTGACAGATTTGCCGACTCGGCGTGTCATCGAGCAACGCGTCGGCAGTCTCATTCGCGAACAGGGGCCGCAAGCCCGATTTGCGATGGCGTTTCTCGACATCGACAATTTCAAGCACATCAACGACTATTATGGCCATGCGTCCGGCGATGCGTTGCTGGTTGAAGTGGCGCGGCGGCTAAGCCTTGGTCTGCGTGACACCGACATGCTGTCGCGGATCAGTGGCGACGAATTTCTGCTCCTGCTCAATCCGATCCGGAGCGAGGCCGAAGTCACCGACTACATCGAATTCCTGTTGCAGCGGCTCAAGGCGCCGTTTTTCATTGACGGATCCGAGCTGTTCGCGTCCGCATCGATCGGCGTGAGCATTTATCCGGATCACGGCGGCGACTACGAGATGCTGCGCCAGAACGCCGATATCGCCATGTATCGGGTCAAGAATGAGACCAAGGGGGCTGCCGCTCTCTTCAATGATGGAATGCAGCAGGAAGCGCTGGCGCGGATGGCGGTCGAGCAATCGCTGCGGCTCGCTATTCTGGACAAGCGTTTTTGTTGCGCATTCCAGCCGAAAGTCGACATCAGGACCCAGCAGATCAAAGGCATCGAAGCACTGGTCCGGTTGCGCGACGACCACGGTGTCATTCAGGCGCCAGGAACGTTCGTCGATCTCGCGGTCGAGCTTGGTCTGATCGACGATCTCACGCATCTCGTACTGGCCGAGATCATGAAGTCGATCGATATGATCGACGATACGTTCGGTACCGGCGTCAGCATCAGCATCAATGTCGCCGCCAAGCAGGCCGGCAATCTGGCGTTCATGACGTCCTTCGCGCAGGCATTGGAAGACACGGGATGTCCGACACGTTTCATCGTCGAGGTCACGGAAGACGCGTTCGTGGCGAAAACCCATTTCCAGACCGAAATTTTGCCGATCCTGCGGCGGCTCGGGGTCGGCATTTCGATCGACGACTTCGGGATCGGCTATTCGTCGCTGTCGGCGCTTGCCGATATCACGGCGGATGAGATCAAGATCGACCGCTCCTTCATTGTCGACATCCACAAGCGCCCGCGCAGTCAGGGCATTCTGAGGGCGATCGAATCCCTTAGCGAGGCGCTGGGGATGACCGTGATCGCGGAAGGTGTCGAGACGTTCGAGGAACTGGCCTATCTGCAGGCCGCGACCCGGATCAAATACGCGCAGGGCTTCTACTTTTCGAAGCCCGTCTTCCTCGAAGAGTTGACGACCCGCGGACGGTCGGCAAACGACAGCCGCGCTGCTCCCGTCAGTCGTCCGATGCAGGAAAGCCGCCCGGCCTATTCCCGGGCCCGCGGGTTGGGCCGCTAACGCCGCTCTGACAGGTTGCCGCTCTCCAGGTGCAAATTTGTTCCCGTCATAATTTCTTGTGATCGGGATAGCCAGCGACTGCGCGACGCCTACATACTGGACATCCTTCCAGATTGTCCTGCCGGATTTGTTGTTTGCCCAGCGCCATCGAAGACTATGCCATCATTGGCGACGGCGAGACCGTCGCGCTGATCGACCGTACCGGATCCCTTGATTGGCTTTGCTGGCCGAGCTTCGATTCAGATGCCTGCTTCGCAGCCCTCTTGGGCGATGAGCGGCACGGCTACTGGCGGATTGCGCCAGCCGGCAAAGTCGGGCGATTAACCCGAAGCTATCGCGGAGAGGGACTCGTCCTCGAGACCCGATTCGAAACCGCTGATGGGACTGTGACCCTGGTGGATTTCATGCCGCCGCGCGGCAAGGCTTCCGACGTCGTCCGGCTTGTCCGGTGCGACCGCGGGCGCGTGAAGATGCACATGGATCTGGTGATCCGGTTCGGCTTTGGAAAAAATGCACCGTGGGTTCGCCGCACTGAGGACAAGGCGCTGCTCGCCATTTGCGGACCGGACATGCTGGTGCTCCGAACTCCCGTGGAGATGCGTGGTAAAGATCTGACGACAATCGCCGATTTCGAGATTGCTGCCGGCGAGACGATTCCCTTCGTCATGACCTATGGTGCGTCCCATTTTGAAGTCCCCCGGCCGATCGATGCGGCGGCAGCACTGAAAGAAACGGAAGCGTTTTGGGACGAGTGGTGCGGAAGATTCGAATACGACGGTCCGTATCGTCATATCGCGATGCGTTCGCTCGTCGCCCTGAAGGCGATGATCTACGCCCCATCGGGCGGCATCGTCGCCGCGCCGACAACGTCGCTTCCGGAGAAGCTCGGGGGTAACAGAAACTGGGACTACCGGTTCTGCTGGCTGCGCGACGCGACGTTCACGCTGCTCGCCCTGATGAACAGCGGCTACTACGACGAGGCTTCGGATTGGCACGACTGGCTGCTGCGGTCGGTGGCGGGGTCGCCGGCCGACATGCAGATCATGTACGGCATTCTCGGACAGCGGCGATTGACGGAATGGGAGGCTGACTGGCTACCGGGCTACGAAGGCGCGCGTCCGGTTCGCATCGGAAACGCGGCGCACGCGCAGTTGCAACTCGATGTCTATGGCGAGTTGATGGACGTGTTTCATCAATCGCGGGAAGCGAAGCTCAAGCTGGGCGATGCGACCTGGGCGCTGGAATGCACGTTGCTCGAACACCTCGCCAAAATATGGAACGAGCCGGATTCCGGTATTTGGGAGCGCCGGGGACCGGGCAGACATTACGTGTCGTCGAAGGTTCTGGTCTGGGTCGCGTTCGATCGCGGCATCAAGACCGTGGAGCACTATGGTTTCGACGCGCCGGTCGAGCACTGGCGCGAACTGCGCGACGCCATCCATCGCGAGGTCTGCGAAAAGGGCTTTGATCGCGAACAGAATACCTTCGTCGAATCCTACGGCGCGAAGGTGCTGGATGCGAGCACGCTGCTAATTCCGTCGGTGGGATTTTTGCCGGCATCAGACCCGCGGGTCGTTGGAACGCTGGCTGCGGTCGAGAAGCATCTGATGCCGGACGGCTTTGTGCTGCGGCACGATCCGCGCGCTGTTTCGGACGAAAAACAACCGATCGAAGGGGCTTTTCTCGCATGCACGCTTTGGCTTGCGGATGCCTATGTGCTGCGAGGCGATCTCGACCGGGCGGAAATGTTGCTGAAGCGGGTGGCCGCGGTAGCCAACGATCTCGGGCTCCTGTCGGAGGAATACGACACGATTGCAGGCCGTCTGACGGGTAACTTCCCGCAGGCGCTGACGCACATCGCACTCGTCAATACGATCCATAACCTCAGCGCGGCGCGGAAGCCCGCGGTGCAGCGCGCGAAGAGCTAGCGCTATTCAAGCGCGATGATCCGCTCGATTGCTTTCGCAAAGCCGTCGTTGTCATTGGTGTCGGTCACATGCGTGGCGCGGGCCTTGACCTCGTCGGTAGCGTTGCCCATGGCAAACGACAGGCCGCTCTTATCGAACATGGCGAGATCGTTCGACATATCGCCGATGGTGGCGATGGCTTGCGGCGAAATGCCGAGGCGCGTTGCCATGGCTTCGACAAACGTCCCCTTGTCGCGCCCGGCCGGCGTGACGTCGAGATAGTAGCTTTGCGAGCGGATCGCCGACGCGCGGCTGCCAAGCGCCGCTTGCATTGCGACTTCGCACCGCATCAGCTTCTCGGGGTCGGCGCTGACACCGACGATCTTGCAGGCATCGTTGATAGCGCCGTCAAATCCGGACACGGTGATCGGATCGGTCAGGATGGTATTTCGCTCGTGCGGCACGTAATGCCCGTCGTCGCGCGTGGTCAGCCAGCGATCCGCCGTGAACAGCCAGATATCGACGCCGCTGGATTTCAAGGTGTCGATGGCCATTCGGGCGGTGTCCGCGGGAATGACGTCCTTCTGCAGCACATTGAATGCGGGATCGACGATCAGGCTGCCGTTGAAGGCCCCGAAGGGCAGCTTGAGGCCAAGCGGTTCGACCAGCATGCGCATTCCAAAGGAAGGACGGCTGCTGGTGACCGTAAAGGCAATCTTCTTGTCTGCGAGATGTCTCACGGCTGCAATTGCCGCATCGGTCAGATGCTTGTCGTGAGTCACCAAGGTGCCGTCGATGTCGGAAACGACAAGCGAAATACGGGTCATGAAACGCTTCGCTCCCGGTCGAGCAGCGCAACGATGCGCTCGGCGATGTCATCCACGGTTGCGTCGATATCGACGACAAGGGGATATTCGTCGGCGGTTGGCTCCTCCAGCGTCTTGAACTGGCTATCGAGCAACCCCGGCGGCATGAAATGGTTCTTGCGGGCATTGAGCCGCGCGGCGATCAATTCCTTGCGACCGCGCAGGTAGACGATGCGGGTGTCGTTATGGCCTTGCACGAGGATGTCCCGATAGACGCGTTTCAGCGCCGAACAGGCGATGATGACGCTGGTGCCGCTGGCACGCTTGCGCGCTATTTCAGCGGCGATGGCGTGCAGCCAGGGCCAGCGATCGTCATCGGTCAGTGGCGTTCCAGCGCTCATCTTCTTGACGTTGCTTTCGGGATGAAACTGGTCGGCATCCTCGACGATCCATCCGAGCCGCCGTCCGAGTGCATCCGCAATGGTGCTCTTGCCAGACCCCGAAACGCCCATGACGATCAGGGCGCAAAAGCCGGAGATTTGGTCCGCGCTCATGCGGCGCGTCCCACGGCGGCGGTATCGACAAGCCACGTCGTGATGCCATTGGAACGGGCGCGCGTGGCGGGCAGGTCGGTGCTCGCCATGACCTTGGACAGGATATCGTGCTTGGCCTCGCCGCAGGCGAGGAACAGCATCTCGCGTGAAGATGCCAGCGCGGGAAGGGTGAGGGTCACGCGCGGCACGAAGGGTTCGACGTTGGCATGATCGACGCCGACGACCCAGCGTTCCGTCTCATCTAGGGCTTTGGCTCCCGGAAACAGCGATGCTGTATGCCCGTCCGGACCAAGCCCCATCAGCACAAAATCAAACAGCGATCGCGCTGCATCCAGATGGCGCGCGCCATAGAAGGCATGAAGCTCGCTTTCATAATCCCGGGCAGCTATGTCCGGATCAGCCGTTTGGGTTGGAATGGGATGGATATTGGCCGGCGGTGCGCAGCGATCGAGAAAGATCTTCCTCGCCATCGCCATGTTGTTTCGCGGATCGTCTTCGCTCACGAAACGCTCGTCTCCGATAAACCAGTGAACGCGGTCCCAGGGGATTCGCCCATGATAGTCGGAACTCCCGAGCAGCGTATAGAGCAGCTTGGGACCTGACCCGCCGGTCAGACAGATTGCCGGTCGGCCATTATTGGCCTCGACCCGCGAGATCAGCCGAGCGGCGGCCTCGACGGCGGCCGCCTGTGCGTCTGGCAGTATCGTGAAGTTGCCCTGCACGGCGTTGCCGGCCGTCATGCCAGCTTGCGCCAGTGCCGGCCGTCCCGCGTGAGCAGATCGTCGGCCTCGGTGGGGCCTTCGCTGCCGGCTTTATAGTCCACAAGCCCATCGGCCCCGGCCTTTTTCCAGGCATCGAGAAAAGGCTGAACTGCCTGCCATCCGGCCTCGACGCCATCGGCACGCTGAAACAGGATGTTGTCGCCGATCATGCAATCGTAGATCAGGGTTTCGTAACCCGTACTTGGTTCGGCCTTGAAGTAATCCTTGTAGCGGAATTTCATCTCGACGCCGTCGATCGAGACGGTCGGGCCGGGGACCTTGGTGTTGAATTGCAGCGTGATGCCTTCGGTCGGTTCGATGCCGATGACGAGGTAATTTTGCGAAAGCCGGTCCACCGGCGTGTCGCGAAACATCGCAAACGGCGCTTGCTTGAACTTGATCGCGACTTCCGTGCGCTTGGTGGCGAGCGCTTTGCCGGTCCGCAGATAGAAGGGCACGCCAGCCCAGCGCCAGTTGTCGATGGTTAGTTTCAACGCCGCGTAAGTCTCGGTGGTGCTGTCAGATTTGACGTCCGGCGTCTTGCGGTAATCTTCGACCGTCTCGTCGCCGACCTTGCCGGCGCGATACTGCCCGCGCACCGAATTCTTCAGGGCTTCCGCCTGGGTCTGTGTCTGGATTGCAGCGAGCACTTCCGCCTTTTCGGAGCGTACAGCATGGGCATCGAAGCGGGCCGGCGGCTCCATCGTCACCAGAGAGAGCAACTGGAATAAATGGTTGGGCACCATGTCGCGCAGCGCGCCGGTCGCATCGTAAAAGCTGCCGCGATGGCCGACCGCGAGCTTTTCATCGACGGTGATCTGGATGTGATCGATGTGATTGCGATTCCAGATCGGCTCGAACATGCCGTTGGCGAAGCGCAGAACCAGAATGTTCTGCACGGTTTCCTTGCCGAGATAATGGTCGATCCGGTAGATCTGGTGCTCGTCGGCGACCTTGAGCAGTTTGCTGTTCAACACCTTGGCCGAAGCGAGATCGGTGCCGAACGGCTTCTCCACCACCAGCCTGCGCCACGCGCCTTTGTGTTCACGCAATAGCCCGACGCGGCCGAGTTGTTCGGCGATCGGGGCGAAGGCGGCCGGCGGGACGGCCAGATAGAACAGGCGGTTGCCGCACGTACCCTTGTCGGTTTCGAGCTTCTCGAACGCCTTGCTCATCGCATCGAACGATGATGGATCTGATGGGTCGGCCTCGAGGCAGGTCAGGCAACGCAGCAATTGCTGGGCGACCTCCTTTTTGACGGGCCGGGTGGCGTGCTTGTTCAGCCCGTCCATCAGGCTTTGCCGGAGATCGTCTTCCGACATCTCTTTTCGCACGATGCCGACGATGCAGAATTGCTCGGGCAGCAGGCCTGCGTCCGCAAGATTGTAGAGCGCCGGAATGACGAGGCGATGGGTGAGATCGCCCGTGACACCGAAGATTACGAAGCAGCAGGGCTCCGGCTTGTGCGGCTTTTTGCTTGCTTCCGCCATCACGTCGAGGCCTTTCCCTTGGCGCCCTTCGGGGCCGTCGAACCGGCTTCGCCCGGCTCCTTGTGGCCGCCAAAGCCTTCACGCATCGCGGACAGGATTTTCTCCGCGAATGTGTGTTCTTTCCGCGAGCGGAATCGCGCGAACAAGGCTGCCGTCAGAACTTCGGCGGGCACGGCTTCATCGATCGCGGCATTGATGGTCCAGCGGCCCTCACCGGAGTCTGCGACGTATCCCGAATAGGCCTCCAGCGTCTCGCTGCGGGCCAGCGCAGACGCGGTGAGATCGAGCAGCCAGGACGGGATGACACTGCCGCGCCGCCAGACCTCGGCGATGTCGGCGAGGTCGAGCTTGAAGCGGTGCTCCTCCGGCAAGGCATCGATGTTGGCGTTCTTCAGAATGTCGAAGCCTTCGGCATAGGCCTGCATCAGGCCGTACTCGATGCCATTGTGGACCATCTTGACGAAGTGGCCGGCGCCGACAGGGCCGGCATGGAGATAACCCTGCTCGACGCGGGGGTCACGGCCATCGCGGCTCGGCGTGCGCGGAATGTCGCCGCGGCCCGGCGCCATCGCCGCGAAAATCGGATTGAGCCGGTCGACGACCGCCTTGTCGCCGCCGATCATCATGCAATAGCCGCGTTCGAGTCCCCAGACGCCGCCGCTGGTTCCGACGTCGATGTAGTGAATGCCTTTCTCGCGCAACGCCTTGGCGCGACGAATATCGTCCTGCCAGAAGGTGTTGCCGCCGTCGATGATGACGTCATCGCGGTCGAGCAGCTTTGCCAGGGCGTCGATGGTGGACTCGGTAATCTTGCCGGCGGGCAGCATGATCCAGATGGCGCGGGGCTTTTCCAGTTTCTGGACGAGCTCTTCCAGTCCCTTCGTTCCGGTCGCTCCGTCCGCTCCGATCGCGGCGACGGCCTTGCTATCCTTGTCGTAGACGACGGCCTGATGGCCTCCCTTTTTCATCAAGCGGCGGACGATGTTGGCGCCCATCCGTCCCAATCCGATCATACCTATCTGCATTCGTCCGATCCTTTGTCCGGCCGCGCGCACTGGTGAAAACGGAGAGATGACGCGCTCCGCCGCTGTGAGGTGGCCTCATGATGCTGTGGTTTTCGTATCCGGCGCAACGTCGCCTCGAGGAGGCTGTCAGGCCGTTCGGGTGCCGCTGGGGGCGGCGCGGTCGAATGGCCTGACTGGAAAAGATACGGGGATGACGTGACAGCGGAACATTCGTTCCGCGGCGCGTCATCGCATTCCCGTGAATGAGCCAATCAGTCCAGCGCGCGGCTGATGGCATCCCCAAGCCTGGCCAAGCCGGCCTTGAGGTCGCCCTTAAGGTGCACCCGCAACGCCCGCCGTCCGCGCTCGGTCAGTACATCGAAATCGCCGCGCGCCTGCGCCGCCTTGATGACGCCGAAGCTGGTTTTCTGGCCGGGGATTTTCAGATCCCTGGCATCGTCGGCGGTGAT
>JBQCIZ010000632.1:0-7224 GCA_051953235.1 Nitrobacter sp.
GTGGCGCGCGTCGCCTTGGTCTCGGCAACGTCCTTTGTGAATACGGCGACCACGCAGACGCCGAGCCGATGCGCGGTGATCATCACCTTGTGCGCCTGATCCTCGGTCATGCGGAATTCGGCCTTCAGCACGGTCACGACGAATTCGCGCGGCGTGTAGTCGTCATTGATCAGGATGACCTTGTGCAGACGAGGGCGCTCGGTCTTCGTCCTCACCTTCGTGCGCGGTTTGGTGTCGATGTTGCTCATAAGGCCCTCGCAACAACCGCATCCGGCGGCAGCCCACCGTTGCCGCCGGAATATAACTTTGGAACCCGTCCCGAAAAAGGGGCGGGACCATCACCGGCGGTGAGGCTGCCGCCGGTAGGCCGAGCTCAGGCCGCGCGCACCGTGTGCAGGAAGTTTTCGACTTCCGTTTTCAGGCGGGTGCTCTCGGTGGAGAGCATCTGTGCCGACGACAGCACCTGGGCCGAGGCCGAACCGGTTTCACCGGCGCCGCGGCTGACTTCGGTGATGCTGGAGGCGACCTCGCCGCTGCGCTGGGCCGCGTGCTGGACGTTGCGCGAGATTTCCTGCGTCGCCGCGCCCTGTTCCTCGACGGCCGCCGCGATGGTCGAGGAGATTTCGGAGATCAGCTTGATGGTCGTTCCGATCTCGCGGATCGCCGTCACCGAGTCTCGTGTCGCGGCCTGCATGCCCGCGATCTGCGTGCCGATCTCGTCGGTGGCCTTGGCGGTTTGCGCCGCCAGCGCCTTGACTTCGGAGGCGACCACCGCGAAGCCGCGGCCGGCGTCGCCGGCGCGCGCGGCCTCGATGGTGGCGTTCAGCGCCAGCAGGTTGGTCTGCTCCGCAACCGCGGTGATCAGCTTGACGACGTCGCCGATCCGTCCCGCCGCTTGCGACAGATCTGCGATGCTGCCGTCGGTCTTCTCGGCCTGCCTGACGGCTTCGCCGGCGACGCGGCTTGCCTCCTGCACCTGCCGGCTGATTTCCTGAACCGACGAGGTGATTTCCTCCGTGGCGCTGGCGACCGATTGCACGTTGGTGGAAACTTCCTGCGAGGCGGAGGCCGCTTCGCCGGATGTCTTGCCGGTGGTCTCGGCGGTCGTCGTCAGCGTATTGGCGGCGGCCTCAAGTTCGGTCGACGACGACGACAGCGAGCCGACGAGCTCGCCGATCATCGATTCGAACTGGCGCGTGATGTTGTCGACGCGCTGGGCGCGCTGGATCTTGGCGTCGGCGTCTCGTGCCGCCGCTTCGTCCGCTGCCTGCTTGGCGATCAGCGCATCCTTGAAGATCTGCAGCGCGTCGGCCATCGTGCCGATCTCGGTCTTTTCGCCCTGATGCGGAACGATGGCGGTGAGGTCACCGGAACCCAGCGTCCGCATCGGCGCCACGATCGAGGCGATGGCCCTCGAGATGTCGCGCACCAGATAGATGCCGATGCCGATACCGAACGCCAGTGCCAGCGCCACGATGGCGATTACCATCGTGAAGGCTGACTTGTAGCTGCGGGTCGCAGCCCGGCCCGCGGCATCGGCGCCCTGGTCGTTCAGTTCGATATCCTTGCGCAGGGTTTCGTCCGCTTTCAGCCCGATCGGATTGACCTTGCTGTTATTCAAGGCGAGGCTCGCCATCACGTCGCCTTTTCGCGAGACGGCAAGAAGATCGCGAACGCCCGAGACATACGACGCCCATTGCTCGGAAAATTCGTTGTAGATGCGGCGCTCGTCGGCGGATGTAATCATCAGCTCATAAGCCTTACGCGTCTTGTCGACAGCCTGTCCGACGGTGTCGAGCGTCTTCTCGGCGGCGTCCTTTCCGGCGGCGTCAGGGGCTAGCAGGTGGGAGCGAACCACGATCCGATAGGTGATGGTGTTCGCGCGGAGGTTACCCAGCTCGCGGATGCTGGGAAGCCAGTTGGTCTGGATGTCGGCAGCGTTGGCATGAATGGATTGAAGTTCGAGGACGGCCAGCAGCCCCATGCCGGCCATGGCCAGCAGCAGGAACGAAATCACGGAGACAATTTTGGTACGGATGGAAAGGCGAGACAGCATCATTCTGATCCCTGGGTTTTCTAACCCGATGTGCCGAGCTGAACGTCGTGGGGGCGTCTGACTGGGCGGGAGCGCAATTCGCGCGGAAGGCAGTACCAGTCGAAAGCCGCAGGCCCGGGAGGGGATCGGAATTCGCTCTCAAATCCTGAACAAGTTAAGTGAAATGTTCGTAAATGAGGTGTGTCCGGCGCGGTCCTAAATCATGCGTTGCACACGTGGAAGGTGTGCGCAGAACGCATGTTCCGGCTTGCGCAGCCATGCTGCTGTGTCAGCATTGGTGCCTCAATCGACTGGAGAGCCGCAATGCGCTGGTGGGTCTCGATTGGAGCGGTGCTGATCGCGGGTGCGATCGCCGGAGGGGATGTTGCGGGTCTGGCCGCGCCGAATCCGCGGCCGCTGCTGGCAGACTCCCGGAACGCCGCCTCGGAGGTTGATGTCGCGCTGATCCTCGCGGTGGATGTTTCCTATTCGATGGACATGGATGAGCTTGCGATCCAGCGCGAAGGTTATGCGCAGGCGATCGTCTCGCCGGATTTTCTGCAAGCCTTGAAGACAGGCCCGAACGGCAAGGTCGCGGTGACTTACTTTGAATGGGCCGCGGCCAACGATCAGAAGGTCATCATTCCGTGGCGGGTGATCGACGGCCCGGAATCGGCGGATGCCGTCGCCAACGAGATCATGAAGACGCCGGTCCGCCGGGCATCGCGCACCTCGATTTCGGGCGCGATCCATTTTGCGATGCCGCTATTCGAGGACAGCCCTTATCGCGGCTTGCGCAACGTGATCGACATTTCCGGCGACGGACCGAACAACAACGGTCTGCCGGTGACAGCCGCGCGCGACGCGGCGCTCGCCAAAGGCATCGTCATCAACGGCCTGCCGATCATGGTGAAGCAGCCGTCCTATTCGACCATGGATATCACCGATCTCGATGTCTATTACCAGGATTGCGTGATCGGCGGGCCAGGATCGTTCGTGGTGGCGATCAAGGGCCGCGAAAAGTTCAAGGAGGCGATCCGCACCAAGCTCGTGCTTGAGGTGGCCGGCCGGACACCCGAACGGCGGGTGGTTCCGGTGTCCAGCAAGGAGCCGCGCGTGTCGTGCTTGATCGGCGAGCGGATCTGGCAGCAGCGCTGGGGGCAGTAATCCCAGTGGCCTGTCTTTCGCTCCCTCCCAATCGATAGGAGGGAGCGATTTAAATCTACAGGCGAGCCTCCAACACCAGGTTGAACGGTGTCTCTGCCGCGCGCCGGAATCGCTTGAATCCGCCGGCTTTGGCCACATCGCGCAGGCGCGCCTCGCCAGCCTGCGCTCCCAGTGCGAGACCAACCTCCTGCGCCATCGACGCCGGCGTGCAGATCATGGTCGAAGCTGCATAGAACAGCCGTCCGACCGGATTGAGGTTTTGTTCCAGCGTGTCGTTGGCGAACGGCTCGACCAGCATGCAGGTGCCGTCTTTGTTCATGGTCGAACCAACATGCGTCAACGCGCCGACCGGATCGCCCATGTCGTGCAGGCAATCGAAGAAGCAGACGAGGTCGTAATCTTTTGCAGGAAACGTCTTCGCCGTCGCCACGGCGAATGACACCCGGTCTCCGAGGTTTTCCGCTTGCGCGGCCTTGCTGGCGGCTTCGATCGAACCGGGATGGGCGTCGAACCCGAAGAATGTCGACTTCGGATATGCCTTCGCCATCATGATCGTGGACACGCCATGTCCGCACCCGATGTCGGCGACCTTGGCGCCGCGTTCCAGTTTTTCAACGACACCATCGAGCGCCGGCAGCCATTCCTGCACGAGATGGTGCTTGTAGGTGGTGCGGAAGAAGCGTGCGGTGCCGCAGAACAGGCATTCCGCGCGATCGTTCCAGCCGAGGCCCTTGCCGCTTTTGAACGCATCGGCCACCTTCGGCTCATCGAGCACCATCGCCGCCATCAGGTCGCCGATGCCGCCCATGAAGACCGGGCTGTCCTCGTCGGCGAACACCATGGCCTGTTCGGGTTGCATCAAGAACGTTCGCGATGCCGGATCGTAGTCGATGTATCCGGACGCGGTCTGGGCAGACAGCCATTCGCGCACGCAACGTTCGTTCGTACCGGTGATCTTCGCGAGATCGGCCGCGGTCATCGGGCCTTTTGCGGCGAGCGTCTTGTAGAGACCGAGACGGTCGCCGATCTTGATCAGCGCCGCATTGGCGGTCGCTCCCATATCCCCCAGCATCTTCCCCATGAATGCATTCAGACGGTCCGTATTCACGTCCATTTTCGCCTCCTGGAGATGGTTGGTTCGGTGGATCGGTCCTTTCCGGAAGAAAGTCGGAATGGGCAGGCGATTTGCCGGCCCATCGCCGTGTTGGTTCGTGCCGGTCCGACAAGGTTCAACGGCTGCGGAGGAAGCGCGCGACCAGTTCGACGTGCGGGGAGTGGCGGAACTGATCTACGGGAGTCACGGCCTGCAGCCGATAGCCGCTATCGATCAGGGTTTTGGCGTCACGCGCGAATGTCGCCACGTTGCAGGAGACTGCGACCACAAGCGGAACCTGACATGCGGCCAACTGGCGCACCTGCGCTTCGGCGCCCTGCCGCGGTGGATCGAACACCACCGCATCGAACTCGCGCAACTCCTGCGGCACGAGCGGACGGCGAAACAGGTCGCGGGCGTCGGCCTTGAGCGGCTTCAAACCGTGCGCGCCGGCGGCCGCCTTGCGCAGAGCCTCGATCGCGCCCGGATCGCTGTCGAACGCCGCGACTCGCGCCTTGGTGGCAAGTCGCAGCGCGAACGGCCCGACGCCGCAGAACAGATCGGCGATGTGTTTTGCTTTCCCGCAATGACCTGCCACCAGCGCCGCCAGCGTCTCTTCGCCGGCAGCAGTGGCCTGCAGGAACGAACCCGGCGGCAGTACGACCTGTGCCGCGCCGATGCCGATCACCGGCGGTGCGCGCATCAGCACCAGTTCGCCATGACGGGTGAGCCGAGCCAGCCGCCGCTCCTCCGCCACTCGCGATAGCGTCGCGATCGTTTTCGCCGGCAGCGGGCCGGAGCCGCGCACGTCGACGTCGAGTCCGTTGTCGGCAGCGGTGACCTGGATGTCGAGTGGTTTGTTCGCGGGCTTCAGCACATCGGCCAGCGCGCGCGACGCATCGAGTGCGCCGTCGAGGCCGGGATCGAGGATCGGGCAGGCATCGATCGGCACGATGGCGTGACTGTTCGGCGCGGCGAACCCCACGCGCAGGTGGCCGTCATCTCCGCGCCGGGCGTGCACGGTGATGCGGCGTCGGCCTGCGCCGTGCGCATCGACGAGATCGTCCACCGCGCAATCGATGTGGGCCTGCGCCAGCGTGTCCACAACGATCTGCCGTTTCCAGGCGCGATAGGCGTCCGGTTGCCAGTGCTGGATGGCGCAGCCGCCGCAATGGCCGAAATGCGGGCAGAACGGCGCGATCCGTTGCGGGCTCGGCGTTTCGATGCGCAGAAGACGCGCCCGGTCGGCGTGTCCGGCAACCGGTTCGGCCTCGACGGTTTCGCCGCCGAGCGTGTAAGGCACGAAGACGCTGCCGCTGCCCGCGAAAGCGACGCCGTCGCCGCGATGGCCGACGTGATCGATCACAAGCCGTTCAGCCACGGCGGGCTCCGAGGAAAAATTCGATGTTGCCGTCGCCGCCGGCAATGGACGAGGGGAATACCTCGATGTCACGGCATCCGAGCGAGGTGGCGAACGTTGAAATATCGTCGCAGACCGCCTGATGCACGGCGTCGTCGCGTACGATTCCCTTCTTGATCGCGGCGCGAGGTGCCTCGAATTGCGGCTTGATCAGTGCCAGTAGAGACATCGGTGCCGCCGCCAGCGATAGCGCGACCGGGAGAATGGCCTTCAGCGAGATGAAGCTCGCATCGATCACCACCACATCCGGCCGCTGCGGCAACCGCTTGCCCTCGAACGCGCGGATATCGGTGGCTTCCATGGATATAATACGCGGATGACCGCGCAGGCTCGGATGCAACTGATCGCGGCCGACATCGATCGCGAACACAAGAGCCGCGCCGTTGGCGAGCAGCACTTCCGTGAAGCCCCCGGTGGACGCGCCGACATCGAGGCAGACGTGGTCTTCGATGTCGATGGGATAGCGCTCCAGTGCACCGGCGAGCTTGACGCCGCCGCGCGACACCCAGGGATGCGCCGGTTCGGCCGTCAGTTCGGCATCGGCGGCGATGAGCTCGGAAGCTTTTGCAACCGGCTTGCCACCGGCGACAACGAAACCGGCCTCGATCGCAGCCTGCGCGCGTGCGCGGCTCTCGAACAGGCCGCGCTCGACCAGCAGCACGTCGGCGCGCTTGCGTTCGGACTTGCCGGACGTCGCCACGGTCAACTCACGGCCTTGCGGCCGGCATGAAGCCATTCCGACGCGAGGCGGACGCACGTCTCGAACGACGCGAAATCGTGCCAGACATCGTCCGGCTGTTCGGCGGGCATCACCAGCGGACCGCCGTGCAATTCAAGGGCGTGGATCATCATCAGATTGTCGGCCAGATCGAAGTTCTCGACAACCAGTCCGTCACCGTCGATCAGGCCGCCATTCTGAGTATGGACATCGACGAACGCGGCGACCCGCTCGGCATAGCGCGAGGCGTCGTTGGTGTAACCGAAGCAGGGTCTTGCGCGGGCCGCCATATAGCCGAGTTCGTAGACCGTGCCGGGATCGGCGGCGGGACCGCGAAACGGTGTCAGGTTGGCGAGGATCGCGTCAGCGCTGTCCATCATCGCCTGATTGGCCAGAAAGATGCGCCGCGAGGCGTCGCTGGCTGTCAGATCCACTGGATTGTCCAGCGAATAGAGCGCGGTCAGGCCATGGCGCCGGCAAATCTCGGCCTTGCGGCGGCCGACCTCGATCGCGTCGGGAAGGAAGACGTCGGGGCCTGCGAGATAGACTTTCATCGAAGCGCAGCCAAGGCCCATTTTTGTGCGTCATAGCCGGGCTTGTCCCGGCTATCCACGTCTTTTGCGTTGGAAAGCTGTCAAGACGTGGATGCCCGGCACAAGGCCGGGCATGACATGCTCCAACGACGCCGAACAACGCCAGCTTTACGCTAGCTTGACGGTCTCGGTCTTGACGTCCTTGCCGAGCGCTTCGAACACCTTGGCGACGATGCCCTTGGCGTCGAGTCCGGCGCG
>JBQCIZ010000633.1:0-2840 GCA_051953235.1 Nitrobacter sp.
GCGGATTGACAATGGTTGTCAGCGCCTGATTGGCGATCTTGTTCACCACCGGCCGCATCAGAAGCGGGGCACGCCGCGGCATCAGCGAGAAAATCAGTTTCATCAGCAACGGCGGCATCGCCGAGCCTTCGGCATAGTGCAACCAATAGGTATAACGCAGACGCTCCGGCGTCTGCGGCGGCGGGATCAGCCGTCCGTCGCCATAGTTACCGACGATATATTCGATGATCGCGCCCGACTCGGCGATGGTATTGCCGCCGTCGGTGATGACGGGGGATTTGCCGAGCGGATGCACCACATGCAGTTCGGGCGGCGCCAGCATGTTCTTCTGCCGTTGATAGCGCACGATCTCGTAGGGCACACCGAGTTCCTCGAGCAGCCACAGCACGCGCTGCGAACGGGAATTGTTGAGGTGATGCACAGTCAGCATGAACGAATTTCCTGAATACGGCCGCATATGGCGGCTTTCGATCGACAACGTCTCGGGGCGGGATCAGGCAGGCCAAACCGAATTTTTGCAAATGAGAATATTTTACCCGGATAATATTGACGGATGAATTTTACCCGGATAAAAGATGCCTATACCGCCACGGATTTTCGCCATGACAAACCATTTTACTGCCTTTCAGGGCTCGCATCGTCTCGCCACTGGGCCATTGGCCGAGGTGGCGCTCGCCGTCAAACACGCCAACGACGGCGCAGATCCGCCGATTCTGATTTTCAGCGATGCCACCGGCCGGGCGGTCGACTTCGACCTGCGCGGCAGCGATGCCGATGTCGTCGCACGGCTCCAGCAGCACGCCGCAACAGCCGCGACCGACATCCCGCGTGGGCGCGGCCGGCCGAAGCTCGGCGTTGTGGCCCGCGAAGTCACGCTGTTGCCGCGGCACTGGGATTGGCTGAGCGCCCAGCCTGGCGGCGCATCGGTCGCGCTCCGCAAGCTGATCGACGAAACCCGCCGTACCAGCGGCGACAGAGACCGCAGCCGCGCTGCGCGCGATGCGGCGTATCATTTCATGTCGGCCATGGCCGGCAACCTGCCAAACTTCGAGGAAGCGTCACGGGCGCTATTCGCCGACGACCGTCGGCGACTGGCGGGCCTGATCGCCGGCTGGCCGGAGGACATTCGCGACCACATCGTCAAGCTCGCCTTCGTAGCGTTTTCGAGCGAAGTGGAAACCGGTTCGCGTGAAGAAAACGCGCCACAACAAAAAAGCTAGCGCCGACGCCTGAACTCGTACCGGGGACTCGATCATGACCACCGCGCAGCCCCTCTGGCGGGCGTATGTCGCCTTCCTGATGCCAATGATGCTGAGCAATATCCTGCAGGCGTTGTTCGGCACCATCAATGGCATTTATCTCGGCCAGATGATCGGCGTCGACGCGCTCGCCGCCGTTTCGATCTTCTTTCCGGTGATGTTTTTCTTCATCTCCTTCATCATCGGGCTCGGCGCAGGCTCGTCGGTGCTGATCGGGCAGGCCTGGGGTGCGCGCGCGACCAGCAAGGTGAAGACGATCGCCGGAACGACACTCATGCTCACCTTGATCGGAGGCTGCGTGATCGCCGTCGGCGGCGGACTGTTCGCACGTCAACTGATGGTCGCACTGGCGACGCCACCCAACGTGCTCGACGCTGCCACGAACTATGCGCGCATCATGATGATTACCATGCCAGCGACCTTCACGTTCCTGCTCGCCACCTCGATGATGCGCGGTGTCGGAGATACCGTGACGCCGTTGTGGGCACTTGCGATCTCCACCCTGATCGGGCTGGTCGTCACGCCCGCGCTGATCCGCGGATGGTTCGGACTGCCTCAGCTCGGCGTTGCCAGCGCGGCGGTCGCATCCACTGTCTCGTCCATCGTGACGCTGCTGTGGCTCGGCGTGCACATGCGGCATATCGATCATCCGCTGGCGCCCGACGCGGTGCTGTTCCGTGCCATGCGCTTCGACCGTGAATTGCTCGGCAAGGTGCTGCGCATCGGCTTGCCGACCGCGGTCCAACTCGTGGTGATGTCGCTCGCCGAGATCGTGCTGCTCGGCATCGTCAATCGCTTCGGCTCCGACGCCACGGCCGCCTATGGCGCCGTGAATCAAGTGCTGGGCTATGTGCAGTTCCCGGCCATCTCGATCGCCATCACCGCATCGATCTTCGCAGCACAGGCGATCGGCGCCGGCCACACCGAACGGATCGGCACCATCGTCCGCACCGGGATGTGGCTCAACCTGTTGCTGACCGGCGGCCTCGTCGTGCTCGGCTATCTGCTGTCGCGCATCATCATCGGGCTGTTTATTACGAGCCCGCAGGTGCTCGACCTTGCGCAAACGCTCTTGTTCATCGTGCTCTGGAGTACCGTTCCGTTCGGCATGGCCGGCGTATTTTCCGGCACGATGCGCGCGAGCGGCACCGTGTTCATGCCGACGCTGCTGTCGATCCTGGCGATCGTCGGGGTGGAGGTGCCCGTCGCTGTCGTCCTCAGCCACAGGATTGGCGTCGAGGGCGTCTGGATCGCCTATCCTGCCGCCTTCTGCACCATGATGGTGCTGCAGATGGCGTTCTACCGGCTGGTCTGGCGCAAGCGTGAGATCAAGCGGCTGATCTGACCGGCCATTCGAATATATTATCACCATCATAAAAAGGATGGACGAGGACCCGGAGCTGCGCCACAATCCCGGACAAACCGGGAGGCATATGTGAGCCAGAAAAATCCTCAATTCATGTTCGACTTCGGCAGCCCGAATGCCTTCCTCAGCCATGAGGCGATTCCGGCGATCGAGAAGCGCACCGGCGCCAAATTCAAATACGTGCCGATCCTGCTCGGCGGCATCTTCAAGGCCAC
>JBQCIZ010000634.1:0-2745 GCA_051953235.1 Nitrobacter sp.
GTCGATCCCAAGCAGGAGATGACATTCTTGTTGATGGAAATGACGCCGACCGAGCGCCAGCGCATCCAGCGCACGCTCAAGAAACTGGTCTATGAAGCGCTGGAGAATTGACGGCCGGATCAGCCGGCGCAGTTTTGTCGCGCTGCTGGCGGTTCCGCTTTCCATCCTGGCTTTCGAACGGCCGGCCGTTGCGCGTGCGGCGCCGAAGCCGCGCGCAGCGTGGTCGCAAGCAAAACTCGACCGCGTCGGTGCGTATATCGAGAATGAAATTCAGAGCGCGCATATTCCGGGTGCCGTTATCCTGATCCAACAGCACGGCAAGCCGGTCTATTTCAAGATGTTCGGCGTCCGCGATATCATCGAGCGGCACCCGATGACGCCGGATACGATCTTCCGCCTCTATTCGATGTCGAAGCCGATCACCAGTGTCGCGGTCATGATGCTGATCGACGACGGCAAGCTCAGGCTGGGCGACCCCGTCGCGAAATATATTCCGTCGTTCGCAAAAACCCGCGTCGGCATCGACGGCACCGAGGGCAACGGTCAGCCGACGCTTCGGCTCGAGTCACCGGATCGCCCCATTACCATCCGCGATCTGCTGCTGCACACCTCAGGGATCACCTACGGCTTCTATGGCGCCGATCCCGCGCGGCAGCGCTACAGCGAACTCGATCTCGTTGTCGAAGACTGGGACAACGCCGAATTTGCCGATCGCGTCGCCAAACTTCCGCTCGCAGAACAGCCAGGCACGCTCTGGGACTACGGCCATTCCACCGACGTGCTCGGCCGCGTCGTCGAGGTGGTATCCGGTCAGTCGCTCTATCAGTTCGAGAAACAGCGTCTGCTCGATCCGCTTGGAATGCGCGATACCTCGTTCTACGTCACCGACAAGACGAAATGGCCGCGCATCGCGCAGCCGATGCCGGACGATCGCCTGATCGCGCCGTTCGTGCCGATCACCGATCCGACGAAGGTCCGTCGCTGGGAGTCGGGCGGAGGAGGCATGGTCGGCACCGTCGGCGACTACGCGAAATTCTGCCAGATGATGCTCAACGGCGGTATCCTCAACGGCCGGCGCTATCTCCACAGAAAAACCGTCGCGGCCATGGTCAGGGATCACATCGGGCCCAGCAGCGGCATCAAGCGTGACTACTACTATTTTCCGGGCGACGGCTTTGGTTTCGGCTACGGCTTCGCGGTGCGCACCAAGCTTTTGGCCGAGAGGGCCGGACCGCTCGGTGAATACCGCTGGGATGGCGTCGGCGGCACGTTCTTCTGGGTCGATCCGAAGGACGACATGTTCGTGGTCTTCATGGTGCAGACGCCGAACGAGCGCGGGCGCATCCAGCAGGATCTGCGCCAACTGATCTACGACGCGCTGCGGCGGTGAGCAAAGTCTGATTGGAAGTTGCTTGTCTTCACCTCTCCCGGCTGGGGGAGGTCGGCACGAGTGCCGGGTGAGGGGACAATAACAATGTCATCGTACGCGCTCACTCCAACCCTCTAAGAGCGAGCTTCGCTCGTCTCGACCCTACGGGAGGGGGAGCACGCCGCGTTGTGCCGCAGACTTTCAATGAGCCCACGTAGCTTGCTGGCGTAACAGCGCGTTCACGCCTGGCGCACGATGTCGCGCACGAGGCTAACGGTCTCCTCGATCATCGCGGCTGATACGTCGAGGTGGGTGCAGGCGCGGATCCGGCCATCCATCATGGCGAGCAGCACGCCGCGCTCGCGCAGTTTGGTCACCATCTGCTGGCCGGGCACGCCGGCGCCGGCGGGATCGAAGAATACCAGATTGGTTTCGGGCTGCTGCACGTCCATGCCCGCGATCTGCGACAGGCCGCGCGCCAGCGCGCGTGCGTTGGCGTGATCGTCAGCGAGTCGGTCGACGTGATGATCGAGCGCGTGAACGCAGGCCGCTGCGCAGACGCCGGCTTGCCGCATCGAGCCGCCGAGCCGCTGCTTCCAGCGCCAGACCTCGTCGATGAAGGCGCGCGAGCCGGCCATGGCAGCGCCGACCGGTGCGCCAAGACCCTTGGAGAAATCGATCCAGACCGAATCCCAGCCCGCACTCATCTCGCGTGCGCCGATGCCGGTGGCGACGCAGGCGTTCAGCAGACGCGCGCCGTCCATGTGGGTTGCCATGTCGTTCGCCTTGCCGAGTGCGGCGACGGCATCGAGCGTGTCCTTCTTCCAGATGGTGCCGCCGCCGATATTGGCGGTCTGCTCGACGCTGACCACGGTCTGCGGCGGCTCGTAACGCGTGCGCGGATGCAGCGAACTGCGAAATGTTTCGATGCTGAACTGGCCGTCGGCGCCGGGTAGGCGCGTGACCTGGAAGCCGCCGAGTGCGGCATGGGCGCCGCCCTCGCGGGCGATGATGTGCGCGGTCTCATGCGCGACGATCTCGTCGCCGGGACGGCAATGCGCCAGCGTCGCCGACACGTTGCACATGGTGCCGGACGGCATGAACACCGCTGCTTCCTTGCCGAGCAGGTTGGCGATGCGCTCGCAAAGGAGATTGACCGTGGGGTCGTCGCCGATCTGCTCGTCGCCAACCTCCGCACGCGCCATTGCCTCGCGCATCGCCGGCGTCGGGCGGGTCTGCGTGTCCGACAGCAGGTTGATGCGGACGGGATTCTGTTTCGGATCAGTGGGAACAGGGGTGTAGGGCATGCAGGAAGTCCTTCGCGTAGTTCGTCATTGCGAGGAGCACAGCGACGAAGCAATCCAGTTTTTGCTTTG
>JBQCIZ010000635.1:0-3732 GCA_051953235.1 Nitrobacter sp.
ACCACGATGACGAAGACGCTCTCTGCGGGAGGTGCGGCATGAGCCGCGAACGCCTTTATCTGTTCGACACCACGCTGCGCGACGGCGCGCAGACCAATGGCGTCGATTTCACGCTGCAGGACAAGCAGGCGATCGCAAAAATGCTTGACGATCTCGGCATCGACTATGTCGAGGGCGGCTATCCCGGCGCCAATCCGACCGATACCGAACTGTTCGCGCACAAGCCCGCGCTGGGGCATGCGCGCTTCACCGCGTTCGGCATGACGCGGCGGCCGGGCCGCTCGGCGTCCAACGATCCCGGATTGGCTGCACTGATCGAGGCGAAGGCGGATGCGATCTGCTTCGTCGCCAAATCGTCGGCCTATCAGGTCCGCGTGGCGCTCGAGACCACCAAGGATGAAAACCTGGCGTCGATCCGCGACAGCGTGAAAGCCGCCAGTTCCGCCGGCCGCGAGGTCATGGTGGATTGCGAGCATTTCTTCGACGGCTACAAGGAAGACCCCGAATTCGCGCTGGCCTGCGCGAAGGCAGCATATGACTCGGGCGCGCGCTGGGTGGTGCTGTGCGACACCAACGGCGGCACCATGCCGAACGAGATCGAGACCATCGTCCGCGATGTCACCAGGAAAATTCCGGGCGATCATCTCGGCATCCACGCCCACAATGACACCGAGCAGGCGGTAGCCAATTCGCTCGCCGCGGTGCGTGCCGGCGCACGGCAAATCCAGGGGACGCTCAACGGACTCGGCGAGCGGTGCGGTAACGCCAACCTCTGCTCGCTGATTCCGACGCTCAAGCTGAAACGGGAGTTCGCCGACGCGTTCGAGACCGGTGTGACCGAAGACCGTCTTGCAACCCTGATGCAGGCATCGCGCGCGCTCGACAACATGCTGAATCGCGCGCCGAACCGTCACGCGGCCTATGTCGGCGAAAGTGCCTTCGTCACCAAGACCGGTATCCATGCCTCAGCGATTCTGAAGGATCCGACGACTTACGAGCATGTCGCGCCTGAAACGGTCGGCAATCATCGCAAGGTGCTGGTCTCCGATCAGGCCGGACGATCGAATGTGCTGGCTGAACTCGAGCGTGCCAACATTCCGTTCGACCGTAACGATCCGAAGCTTGGGCGTCTGGTCGAGGAGATGAAGGAGCGCGAAGCCGCAGGCTATGCTTACGAGTCGGCAAACGCGTCGTTTGATCTGCTGGCGCGGCGCACGCTCGGCCGCGTGCCGGAGTATTTCGACGTCGAGCAGTTCGACGTCAATGTCGAGCAGCGCTACAATTCCAACGGCCAGCGCGTGACCGTCGCGATGGCGGTTGTGAAGGTCAAGGTCGACGGCGAAACGCTGATCTCGGCCGCCGAAGGCAACGGCCCGGTGAACGCGCTCGATGTCGCCTTGCGCAAGGATCTCGGCAAATACCAGAAGTACATCGAGGGGCTGAAGCTGATCGACTACCGCGTGCGTATCCTCAATGGCGGCACGGAGGCCGTGACGCGCGTGCTGATCGAGAGCGAGGACGAGCAGGGCGAGCGCTGGACGACCATCGGCGTGTCGCCGAACATCATCGACGCGTCGTTTCAGGCGCTGATGGATTCGGTATTCTACAAGCTAGTGAAATCAGGCGCGACGGCGTGAGCGTCCGCGAAGGCGGATGACTACAGCCGGTGCGCGACGTCGGCCGGCATCTGCTTCGACTCGTCGGGCGCGCCGGCCGCTGCAGCGCGAAGCTTTGGCAGAATATCCTCGACGCGATTTGCCTGCAGGATATTGACGGCGAGCGTCGGCCGGATGAACGCGGTAGCCTTCATGTGGGTCAGCAGCGCAAGCAGCGGCTCCCAGAATCCGTCGATGTTGGCGAGCAGGATCGGCTTGCTGTGCCGCCCAAGCTGCTGCCAGGTGAGTTGCTCGACCAGTTCCTCCAACGTGCCGACACCGCCGGGCAGAGCCACGAACGCGTCCGAGCGTTCGAACATCAACCGCTTGCGTTCGTGCATGTCGCGGGTGACGATCATCTCCTGCGCACGGGTGAGTGCGTTTTCACGCGCCGTCAGGAAGTCGGGGATGATGCCGGTAACCTTGCCGCCGTGATCGAGCGCCGAGGTTGCGACCGCGCCCATCAGGCCGACCGAGCCGCCGCCATAGACCAGCCCGACCTTGTTCTCGGCCAGCGATTTACCAAGGGCGACGGCAGCTTCGACGAAGTGGGGATTTGTACCGGGGCCTGAGCCGCAATAGACGCAGACCGTTTTGATAGTGCTCATGGGAATCGATGTGGCATCGCAAAATCACAGCGTCAAGGCTCGGATGGAGCGGCCAGAGGGTCAATTTCCTGTCAGCCGGCCACCGGCAGCGAAAAGAATCGCCGGGCGAGGGTGTACGGAGTACGCAAACACTCTATATGACATCGATTATATGACCCCGATCAGACGACATTCGCGGCGGCAAACGCCGTTTTTTGTTTCAGGCGCGATCGATGGCTAACGCCAGTTCGCCGACGGCCAGCGTGCCGGCAAAGCCCTCCGACGATCCGACCCGGCGAGCGACCCTCGGCAGGGCGCTGTTGCATCTCTGGCCTTATATGTGGCCCGGTGACCGCGCCGACCTGAAGATGCGCGTGGTCTGGTCGATGCTGCTGCTCGTCGTGGCCAAGGTCGCGACGCTCACCGTTCCATTCACGTTCAAATGGGCGATCGATGCGCTGACCGGTGCGGGCAGCGCCCCGGTGCAGCCCGGCAACTGGGCGATGTGGCTGATCGTATCGCCGCTCGCCATGACGGCCGCGTATGGCTTGACACGCGTTCTGATGGCGCTGCTGACCCAGTGGCGCGACGGCATCTTCGCCAAGGTCGCGATGCACGCGGTGCGCAAACTGGCTTACCGCACCTTCGTCCACATGCACGAGCTGTCGCTGCGGTTCCATCTGGAGCGCAAGACCGGTGGATTGACGCGTGTGCTGGAGCGTGGGCGCACCGGTATCGAGGAGATGGTCCGGCTCGTCATCCTGCAGCTCGTTCCGACGGCGGTGGAGGTCGGTCTGCTCACCGCCGTCCTGCTGTGGCAGTTCGACTGGCGTTACGTGCTTGTGACGCTCGTGACCGTCGCGGTCTACATGGCTTTCACCTACAGGGCGACGCAGTGGCGGATTGAAATCCGCCGCCGGATGAACGACTCCGATTCCGACGCGAACGCCAAGGCGATCGACTCGCTGCTGAACTACGAAACGGTGAAGTATTTCGGCGCCGAGTTGCGGGAAGCAAAACGCTATGATCGCTCGATGGAGCGTTTTGAAGCCGCAAGCGTTCACACCTATACGTCGCTGGCGGTTCTGAATGCGGGGCAGGCGGTCATCTACACCGCCGGGCTGACCTCGATCATGATCCTGTGCGCGATCGGCGTGCGCAACGGCACCCATACGGTCGGCGATTTAGTCATGGTCAACGCCATGATGATTCAGCTTTACCAGCCCCTCAACCTGATGGGCATGGTCTATCGGGAGATCAAGCAGGCGATCATCGACATCGAGAAGATGTTCGCTGTGCTGACGCGCAATCCGGAGGTGAAGGATCGCGCCGATGCAAAGCCGCTGGATGTTGCGCGCGGCGCGGTGCGGTTCGAGGACGTTCAATTCTCCTACGATCCTGATCGTTCGATCCTCAAGGGCGTGACGTTCGAGGTGCCGGCCGGCAAGACGGTGGCTATCGTCGGGCCTTCGGGCGCGGGCAAGTCGACG
>JBQCIZ010000636.1:0-3996 GCA_051953235.1 Nitrobacter sp.
GCGCGCCGCGCTGCGTGAAAATCTCAAGCGGCGAAAATCGCAGTCGCGCGGCCGCGCCGACCAGACGACGGATGAGGAGACTTCCGACCAACGCCGCCGGGCCGACGACGCAATTGAATGACGTTTCCACAAAGAGTGCACAGATGCCGGATGTGATCGAGTCCGCCGCGGCCAGCAGTCCCATTCCACAGGTCAGGCTGTTTCCGCGCCACGAACAGACGTTTCCTGAACTGTCGGCCGCGGAAATTGCGCGCATGCACCGGTTCGGCGAGGCGCGCAATTATCGTGACGGCGAATTGATGTTCGAAACCGGCAAGCCCGGCCCCGGCATGTTCGTCATCCTGTCCGGCCAAGTGCTGGTGACGGAGCGCGACGGACTCGGCCACGTCACGCCGGTCATCAGGCAAGGTCCCGGCCAGTTCATGGCGGAACTCGGCCAGTTGTCCGGCCGTGACGCGCTGGTCGATGGCCGGGCAGAGGGCGACGTCGAGACCCTGCTGATTTCGCCGGACCGGCTTCGCGCCCTGCTAGTTGCCGAGGCGGATCTCGGCGAGCGCATCATGCGGGCGTTGATCCTGCGCCGGGTCAGTCTTCTGCAAGGCGGCACCGGCGGCCCGATCCTGATCGGCACACCGGCGTCCGCTGATGTGATCCGGCTGCAGGGTTTTCTCACGCGCAACGGCTATCCGCATCACCTGCTTGATCCGGCGGCCGACAAGGATGCTGCGGACGTAATTGCGCGCTATTCGCCGTCTCCGGATGAAATGCCGCTGGTCGTGACACCTGACGGCGCCGTGCTGCGCAATCCATCCGTGGCCGATACCGCGCGCGCGATGGGCATGCTCCGCGCGCTCGCGAAGAACATGATCTACGACGTCGCCGTCGTGGGCAGCGGTCCCGCCGGATTGTCGACGGCGGTATATGCCGCGTCCGAAGGACTGTCTGTCGCGGTCTGCGACGCGCGCGCATTCGGCGGGCAGGCCGGTGCCAGCGCGCGGATCGAGAATTATCTGGGCTTTCCGACCGGCATATCCGGTCTGGCGCTGACGGCGCGCGCCTACAATCAGGCGCAGAAATTCGGTGCCGACATCATGATTCCCGTCACCGTGACCTCGCTCGATTGCAGCCGCTCCGACGACCTGTTCGGCTTGTCCCTAGACGATGGGGGAGTCTTGCGCGCGCGTTCGATCGTGATCGCCAGCGGCGCACGCTATCGCCGGCCAGAGATTGCAAATCTCGATCGCTTCGACGGCCGCGGTGTCTGGTACTGGGCCTCTCCGATCGAAGCCCGGCTGTGCAGGGATCAGGAGGTCATTCTGGTCGGCGGTGGCAACTCCGCGGGGCAGGCTGCCGTCTTTCTGTCGGCGCATGCCCGGCGGGTCCATATGGTGATCCGTGGCGGCGGATTGGGCGCCAGCATGTCGCGCTACCTGATCGAACGGATCGAGGCGACGGCGAATATCGACCTGGTCTTCAACACCGAGGTCGTCGCGCTCGACGGCAGCGAAGGTGCGGGCCTCGAGCGCGTGCGCTGGCGCAGCCGTCTGTCCGGCGAGGAGACCGGCCTCGACGTCAGAAACCTGTTTTTGTTCGTTGGCGCCGATCCGGCAACCTCCTGGCTCGATGGCTGCGGCGTTGCCGTCGACCGCGGCGGCTTCGTGCTGACCGGAACTGCGTGCAAGGACCACAAGGATGGTCTCGTGGCGCCGCTGGAGACCTGTGTGTCCGGCGTGTTCGCCGTCGGCGATGTGCGCTCCGGTTCGGTCAAGCGCGTCGGCGGCGCCATTGGCGAGGGCGCGCAAGTCGTCGCGGCGCTGCATGGCTATCTTGGCGATGCGGCAAAGCCGACGTTATGACAACGAGGGAGTTTCTATGATGGCGAAGCCCTGCACCCACATCGCCGGAATCAAGGATGTCACGCCGAGCGCGCTCGGCTGCGAGGAATGTCTGAAAACCGGCAGCGTCTGGCTGCACCTGCGGATCTGCCGGACCTGCGGCCACGTCGGCTGCTGCGACGATTCCCCGAACAGGCACGCGACGAAACATTTCCATGCCACGCAGCATCCGATCATCGAGGGCTACGATCCGCCGGAGGGCTGGGGATGGTGCTACGTCGACGAAGTGATGTTCGATCTGTCGAAGCGCAAGACACCGCACAACGGGCCGATCCCTCGCTATTTCTGACCCTGGCAGGAGTGGTGATGCCACCGGTTGCGGCAGCGAAACTCGTGGCAATCTGCACGCCGCGGTCGTAGCATTTTGGCTGAGGTCAGAGAGCAAGGAGCATCACCATGGTCTTCGGGTTGAGTTTGTCGGCGTTTACGCTGCTTCACGTTGCGATCAGTCTGATTGGAATCGTTTCGGGGCTGATCGTGATGGTTGGTCTTCTCGAATCCAGGAGGATGGGAAACTGGACCGCGTTGTTCCTGCTGACCACGATTTTGACGAGTGTAACCGGCCTTTTCTTTCCCGTTACGCATTTGTTGCCATCGCATATCATTTCGATCATATCGCTGGTATTGCTGGCTATCGCCGTTATCGCACGTTACATCCGCCATCTCGCCGGCTCATGGCGCTGGATCTACGTTGTTACTGCGATGATCGCACTATACCTCAATGTATTCGTGCTGGTGATCCAGAGCTTCCTTAAAATCGGGCCGCTTCATGCATTGGCACCAAGCGTGCCGCCGTCCGAGCCTCCGTTCGCGGCGATTCAGGGCATCGTGCTGTTGCTTTTTGTTATTGCAACAGTTGCCGCGGTCCGAAAATTCGATCGCGTTGCACGTTGATCTGAGATGAAAGTCATTCTGTTCGGTGCGACAGGGATGGTCGGGCAGGGGGTCCTGATCGAATGCCTTCGCGATCCGGCGGTGGAGAGCGTGCTCTCGGTCGGGCGCAGTCCGACCGGGCGGCAGCACCCGAAACTGCGCGAACTCATCCATCGCGACTTTACGGACTTCACGCCGATCGAATCGGAACTATCGGGCCATGATGCCTGCTTCTTTTGTCTCGGAGTCACCTCGATCGGACTCGATGAGGCGACCTATCGGCATCTGACCTACGACATTACCATGGCGGCGGCGGCCACATTGGCGAAACTCAATCCCGGCATGACATTCATCTACGTCACCGGCCGCAGCACCGACAGCACCGAGCAGGGCCCCCGCATGTGGGCGCGGGTCAAGGGCAAGACCGAGAACGATTTGCTCAAGCTGCCGTTCAAGGCGGCCTACATGTTTCGCCCGGCGGCGATACAGCCCCTGCATGGCGTCAGGTCGAAAACCGCGTGGGTTCACGTGACGTATACAGTGACCGCTCCGCTGTGGGCGCTGTTGCGCCGGATCGCGCCGGCCTACGCCACAACGACCGAACAGGTCGGCCGTGCCATGATCAAGGTGGCGCAGGAGGGCTACCCAAAACCAATTCTGGAAAGCGACGACATCAATGCGGTATGACGGGCCGGCTTGAGCTGCATCCGTGTTCAGCGGATTCGGTGGTAAATCCGCCGTAAGCCCATCAAATCGCCGCAAATTTCCATGCTTTGGAGGGTCGGGCGATTTGCCCTATACTTCATGCATAGCAAACAGGAATCGGCATGGATCGCATTCGCATCGTCGGCGGCAACAAGCTCAACGGCACCATTCCGATTTCCGGCGCGAAGAACGCGGCGCTTCCGCTGATGATCGCGGGGCTGCTGACCGAGGAAACCCTGATCCTCGACAACGTGCCGCGGCTGGCCGACGTCGTGCAGTTGCAACGCATCCTCGGCAACCATGGCGTGGACATCATGGCCGCGGGCAAGCGCCCCGGCGATCATGAATATCAGGGCCAGACCCTGCATATTTCGGCGGCGAACATCATCGACACCACCGCGCCCTATGAACTCGTCTCGAAGATGCGCGCGAGTTTCTGGGTGATCGCGCCTCTGATCGCGAGAATGCATGAGGCCAAGGTGTCGCTGCCCGGCGGCTGCGCCATTGGCACGCGTCCGGTCGA
>JBQCIZ010000637.1:0-5706 GCA_051953235.1 Nitrobacter sp.
TGGCTTCGTCGCCGGAATCGCCCGCAAGACCGTGAAGGACAATGTCACCATCAACGGCCTGCTGCCGGGCCCGTTCGATACCGATCGCCTGCGCAACACCAACGCCGCGGCGGCGAAGAGCTCAGGCCAACCGCTCGAGGAAATCACCCAGGCGCGCATGAAGGCCAATCCGGCCGGACGCTTCGGCACCCCGGAGGAATTCGGCTACGCCTGCGCCTTCCTGTGCGGAGACAAGGCCGGCTTCATCACCGGCCAGAACATCCTGCTCGACGGCGGCGCATTCCCCGGCACGTTGTAAGCTTCGGATGAAAGCCGTCTGGTACGAGCGCATGGGTGCAGCGAGCGATGTCCTTAGCTTTGGGGACATCGCAACGCCAGTTGCCGGACCGGGCGAAGTCTGTATCCGGCTGGAAGCATCCGGCGTCAATCCCGCCGATGTCGGCCGCAGGGCCGGCACCTATCGCGCGATGGAATTTCCGCGCGTCATCCCGAACAGCGACGGTGCCGGCGTGGTCGACCAGGTCGGCGATGGCGTCACGCGATTCAAGAGCGGCCAGCGGGTCTGGCTGTTCAACGGACAGCGCAACGGCCGCGCCTTTGGCACGGCGGCTGAATATATCGCCCTTGCCGAGCATCTGGTGACGCCGCTGCCGGACGATGTCTCGTTCGCGGCGGGCGCGACGCTCGGCATTCCCGGCATGACCGCGTGGTGCTGCCTGTTCTGCGACGGCGCGATCGAAGGGCAGACGGTTCTTGTGACCGGCGGCGCGGGCGCGGTTGGGCACTATGCCGTGCAGCTCGCAAAATGGGGCGGCGCAAAGGTGATCGCGACCGTGAGTTCGCAGGCCAAGGCCGAGCAGGCGCGCCTCGCGGGCGCTGACCTCACCATCGACTACAAGACCGAGGACGTGATCGCGCGGGTGATGGACTTCACCGGCGGAAAGGGCGTCAATCGCGTGGTCGATGTCGACTTCGGCGGCAACATCGCCACCACGCTGAAACTGATGGCGATCAATTCGACGATTGCGGTCTACGCCACCAACGGCAACCGCAATCCGGTCGTGCCGATGCGCGAGATGATGGAGCGATGCATCGCGCTCCGTGCGCTGGTGCTGTTTGCGCTGCCGCCGGCGCTGCTGCACGCCGCACAGACAGACATTTCAAAATGGCTCGCTGCCGGGACACGCTTGCACAACATCGCGGGCCGCTATGCCTTGTCGGAAACAGCGCAGGCGCATCTCGCGGCTGAGAAGGGCGACAAGCTCGGCACCGTGATCGTCGACTGCGCGCGCCCTTAGCGGGCGCTAGTTGGCGAACGCGTTACCGTCCTGGACGCTGCATGACGCCGGTCCTGCGGTGACAGACTCGAACTCCATCATCTTCCCCGTCGCGTTGCTGCGAACCGTCGCGACACCGGACCCGCCCTTGCCGGTCAAGACTTCCGCATGGCAGGACGCACCGTCGACCGTGATGCGTATCCGTCGGCCAAGCCCGTGATTGTTGGCGGTAGATATGAGGGTGTTACCCTGGAACGTAACGTTGCCAGCTCCCTCCGCCCCCGCCCCTCCGGTTCCGATACGATCCTTGGACCCGGTGGCTCGGCCCGAAGCGGATGTCGATGTCATCCGTTTGAAAAGCTGTCCCTTGGAACTAACGTAGACTGTGAACGACAAGGGAATCGAAACGGATCTGAAAGCTCCATTGCCCTGCACCCGCTGGCTTCGAGCCTCGTTCCAACTCACCCGCAAGGTCTTTCCGTAAAAACTCTTTGGAGCAGCCATCGCCGCTTCCGAGAAACATATCGCCATAAGCAGGACAACCAAATTCATTTTACGCATTGCAATTCTCCAGCGGTTGACGCCGCTTTTCATTTCAAAATTCGCTTGGCTGCACTGGCGCTGGGCAACGTCCGGGCGTTTCTAAGACAAAGAACTGAACAATTTAGCTTCAAGAATCCCCATGAGAAAATTCATCGTAGTTTGTATTAGGAGGGCTCACAATGTCACAATGGCCCTGATGGAGCCATAGAACCCACTACGGTCGGTGCGTCCTGGTCAATTCACCGGCGTGATGCGCTCATCGCCCCAGGACAGTCCGAATTCGTCGAGTCCTTCGGCCAGGAAATCGCTGAGCAGCGGTTCGCCCAATAGATAGCTCGCGGTGCGGCCGTTACGGCCCTCCGCCGCCTCGCGCCGTAGTTCCGCCCATTCCTCTATCACGCCATCGCCGCGGCCGAGCCGCATCAGCGCCACGAGATCGATCTGCTCGTCCTCCGACAGCGCGTTGATGAAGCCCGTGATTTCCCGCGCCACCGGATCGTCGGCCGTATCCGCGAGCACATCGATCATGCGGTCGTCGCTGGCGTTCGAGCCGGAGTCCGGATCTGGCGATGCTTCCTTGACGTCGAATTCGCGGGATTTCTCGATCAGAACCCGACCTTGTCGGGCGAAATGGTGAGATCAGGCATGACGGACTCCTCGTGTGGCGGAACGATAACGCCGGGACCGCCGGGATGATCCATTGCGCCCCGCGCGGGAAACCCGCATGCTTTGAGCGAAAAGCAACAGGGCGGAAACGGCGCATGCAATGGACGGTCGGCAAGGTCAAAATCACCAAGGTCGTGGAACTGGAAACGGTCGGCAGCACCCGGTTCATCCTGCCGCTTGCCACCAATGAAGAAATCCAGAAGCTGCCCTGGTTGATCCCGCATTTCGCCACTGAGGAAGGCCGGCTGCGCATGTCGATCCACACGCTGATCGTGGAGACGCCGTCGCGACGAATCATGGTCGACACCGGGCTCGGCAACGACAAGGAAGGCCGCAAGGTGCCGACCTGGAATAATCGGAAGGAGCCGTTTCTGGAACGCATGACGGAGGCAGGCTTCCCGCCAGAGAGCATCGACACCGTCCTGTGCACGCATCTGCACGTCGATCACATCGGCTGGAATACAAGACTTTCCGGTGGCCGGTGGGTGCCGACCTTCCCGAAGGCGCGCTATGTATTCGGCAAGACCGAATACGAACACTGGCGGGACCACAGCGATACCCCCGAACACGCGGCCGTGTTCAACGACTCGGTGAAGCCGATCGCGGACGCGGGCCTCGCCGATCTCGTCGTCAGCGATCATAAGCTGTGCGACGAAATCACACTGATCCCGACGCCCGGCCATAGTCCGGGACATATGAGCATCCACATCGTCTCGGATGGTCAGCAAGCGCTTTTGACCGGCGATGCGGCCCATCACCCCTGCCAGATGGCACATCTCGACTGGTCCTCGACCGCGGATTCCGATCCCGAGCAATCGGCGGTCACCCGGCGCGAACTGTTCGGGCGGTTCGCGGATACGCCGACGCTGGTGATCGGCGGGCACTACAACGCCGGCCATATCCGGCGCGACGGCGCGAGCTTCAAATTCATCGCGCTGACGTGAGCCGATTGCAGAGAGAAAGTTGCGCAAATTGGGCTAGACTTGCGCGCAGCCGGACCTCAGAAATGCGGCAAACGGCGGTTGAATTTCGGCGCGCGCTGTTCCATGAAATATTCAAGCCAGACAACGTTAAGGGAGTGATCCACCATGAAGCTTGTTCGATACGGCGCACTCGGCCAGGAAAAGCCCGGCTTGATCGACAAATCCGGCCAACTGCGCGATCTCTCGGCGCATGTGAAGGATCTCACCGGCGAGGCCTATTCCCCTGAGAGTCTCAAGAAACTCGCCGCGCTCGACGCATCGAAGCTTCCGGCCGTCAGCGGCAAGCCGCGCCTCGGCGCACCCGTCGCCGGCGCCTCGAAATTCGTCGCGATTGGACTGAACTATGTCGATCACGCCAAGGAAACGGGATCGCCGATTCCGACCGAGCCGATCTTCTTCCTCAAGGCCAACACGTCGCTGAGCGGCCCCAACGACGCGATCGAGAAGCCGCGCGGCTCCACCAAACTCGACTGGGAAGTGGAGATCGCCGCCATTATCGGCACCCGTGCCAAGTATGTCAGCGAAGCCGATGCGCTCAACCACGTCGCCGGCTATTGCGTCTGCAATGACGTCTCCGAACGCAACTTCCAGATCGAGCGCGGCGGCACCTGGACCAAGGGCAAGTCGCACGACACCTTCGGCCCGCTCGGCCCGTGGGTCGCGACCAAGGATGAAATCGCCGACGTGCAAAAGCTGTCGATGTGGCTCGACGTCAACGGTACGCGCCGTCAGACCGGCTCGACCTCGACCATGATCTTCTCCATGGCGAAGTGCGTGTCCTACGTGTCGCAGTTCGTCACGCTGCTGCCGGGCGACATCATCACGACCGGCACGCCGCCCGGCGTCGGCACCGGCATGAAGCCGCCGCAGTTCCTCAACGTGGGCGACGTCGTCACCCTCAGCATCGAGGGACTTGGCGAGCAGCGGCAGGAAGTTGTCGCTGCGTGATCGCCGTCATCTTGAGAGTGAGCCAGTGAAACAAGGCCGCCGTTGAATTCGTCATGGCCGGATTTATTCCGGCCATCCACGTCTTGGCAGCGCTTCAACGGCAAGACGTAGATGGCCGGGACAAGCCCGACCATGACGGACATATCACTTTGACGAGCAGCTTGATCAGACCGTATTGAGGACATGTATATGAAGCTCACCTTCTCGCCTGCCTCACCGTTCGCCCGCAAGGTACGCATTGCAGCGATCGAACTCGGCCTGATCGACAGAATCGAATTCGTGCCAGCCACGGTCGTGCCCGGCCAGCCGAACGACGAGTATTCGCGCGACATCAGTCCGCTGAAGAAACTGCCTGTGCTGATCCTCGACGACGGCAGCGTGATCCTCGATTCCTATGTCATCGTCGAATATCTCGACGAGCTTGCCGGCGGCGGAAAGCTGATCCCCGCATCGGGCCCTGCGCGCTGGAAGGTGAAGACCGATCATTCGATCCTGCAGGGCATGCTGGATTCCATGCTGCTGTGCCGATACGAGAAGATGGTGCGGCCGAAAGAGCTGTACTGGCAGGCCTGGCACGACGACCACTGGAACCGGGCCTGGGCCGGCATGGCGCGTTTCGAAAAACAGGACGCCGTGCTGTCGCGGCCGCTGGATATGGTGCAGATCGCCCTCGCCTGCGTGCTTGGCTACGCCGATTTCCGTTTTCCCGATTGCGGCTGGCGCAAGAGTTTTCCGAAGCTCGATGCATTCAACCAGAAAATGCTGCAACGGGACTCGGTGAAGGTATCGCTCCCACCGGCGGCATGAGGAAGTCCACATGAGCCTGACATTTTCGGCCGGCGACCTCTCCATTCAGCGCATCATCGAGCAGGAAACAACTTTCCTGCCGGCGCTCGACATGCTGCCCGGATTGACGCCGGAAGTGCTGGCGGAGAACCGCGCGTGGATGCAACAGGCTCATGCGATCGACCCGCAGGACACGCTGATCCTCGCGTTCCAGTCCTATGTGGTGAAGACGCCGCATCATACCATTTTGATCGATAACTGCATCGGCAACGACAAGCCGCGTCCCACGCGTCCGAAGTGGCACATGAAGACCGACGACACCTATCTGCGCGCGCTGTCAGCGGCGGGGCTCGGCGTCGGCGACATCGACTTTGTGATGTGCACGCATCTGCATGTCGACCACGTCGGCTGGAATACGCGGCTGGAGAATGGCCGCTGGGTGCCGACATTTCCCAATGCGCGCTACATCTTCGGCAAGGGCGAGTTCGACTACTGGACCGCGC
>JBQCIZ010000638.1:0-2361 GCA_051953235.1 Nitrobacter sp.
GACCTTCTGGTAGGTGAGCGGACGCGAGAAATCCATCGTCATGTCGTTCTCGCGCGAGTAGATCACCTTGACCGGCTTGCCGACCGCTTTCGCCGCCTGCACCGCCGGTACCGTCATGTCGCCATCGAGACGCCGGCCGAAGCCGCCGCCCAGATACATCTGATGCATGACCACATGCTTGGGATCGATCCCGGCCGCGCCGGCCGCGATCGCACCCGTACGTGTCGCGAACTGGTTGCCGGTATATATGTGCAGGATGTCGCCTTTGAACTCCGCGGTGGCGTTCATCGGCTCCATCGGGCAATGGATGTTGATGTTGGTGGTGTATTCCGCCTCGATCACCTTCGCCGCGGAGCCCAATGCGGCCGCCGGATCGCCGTCCTTGACGAAGAACTCTCCGGAATCGCTGAGGCCTTGCAGACGCTTCGCCTCGTCGAACAGTGACTGGCTGGACAGCTTGGCGTTCGGCCCGCCATCGTAGGTGATCTTCAGCGCGTCGGCGGCTTTCTGGGCGTCGGTATAGGTCTTGGCGACCGCCACCACCCAACCCGTCGTCGTCTTGGTCTTGTCGTCGATGACCACGGCCTTGATGAAGCCCGGCACCTTCTTTGCCGCACTGTCGTCGATCGACTTGACCGTCGCGCCGTAACGCACCGGCGGCGTCACCAGCTTGCCGTACACCATCCCGGGAAGCATCACGTCGATGCCGTATTTGGCGGCGCCCCGGGTCTTGTCGGGAATATCGAGCTGCGGCACGGACACGCCGACCTTGGTATATTGATCGGGCGTCTTGAGCTTGATCGCCTTCAAGTCATCGGGCGCGAAGGTCTTGGTGATCTTGCCGCTCTTGACGACCTCGGCAAACGTCTTCGACTTCTTCGACTTCGCATGCATGATCACGGAATCGCGCACGGTCAGTTCGCTGGCCGGCACGCCCATCATGCCGGCGGCCGCTTCCGTCAATGCGATCCGGCCGGCAGCACCGGCGCGGCTCATCGCATCGAAGTTCATCATGGTGCTCCAGCTTCCGCCGGTGATCTGCGCACCGAGAACTGGATCGTTGAATTTAGGATCGTTGGAGGCGAGCTGGATCCGCATGTCCTTCCAGTTCGAGCCGAGCTCTTCTGAAATGAGCTGCGCCATGGTGGAGGCGACATGCTGGCCCATATCGGCCTTGCCGACAGTCACGGTCACGATCCCGTCCGGGGCGATTGCATACCAGACGCTCGGATCGAAATTCTTGGCAGCCGGCGCGGTCGCGGCCAACGCTTCGTCGAGACCAGGGACGGCCGAATAGCCGAGCACGAGACCGGCGGCCGCCGTGCCGACCAAAAACGTGCGCCGGGATAGGTCGGTGTTCTCGGCTTTGGTGATTTTCACGTGCGTATTCATGTGTGCCTCCGCTCGGTTCCGGCGGACGCGGTGCGCATTTCGTGCGCGGCCCGCATGATCGCTTTCTGAATGCGTGAATAGGTCATGCAACGGCAGAGATTGCCGTCCATGTGCTCGACGACCTCTTCCTTGCTCGGGTTGCTGTTCTTGGCGAGGAGCGAAGCCGCCTGCATGATCTGGCCCGACTGGCAGTAACCGCATTGCGGCACCTGCTCGGCGATCCAGGCCTTCTGCAAGGGATGATCACCCTTGGCGCTGAGGCCTTCGATGGTGGTGATCTTCTTGCCCGCGACATCGTGGACCGACGTCTGACAGGAGCGAACTGCTTCGCCGTTGACGTGCACCGTGCAGGCGCCGCAGAGGCCGGCGCCGCAACCGAATTTTGTACCGGTCATCTGCAATTGTTCACGGATGACCCAGAGCAGCGGCGTATCGCCTGCCGCCTCGACGGACATATTCCGTCCGTTGATATTCAGAGTAGCCATCGTTTCTTCCCCTCCGGTGGATGAAGCCGCTTACGGCGGCAACTCACGTGTGGGCAACCGGTCCGACACCCACCGGGTCGATGTCGGCCTGGGGCCGAAGCATGATCGCCTTGTCATCCGAAGGCAATCGAAATTAGAATCGATCAAATTGGGGCCGCGGATGGCCGCAACAATCGAATTCCGCGCGGTGGATTTGTGCGGTGCGACGGCGCGGTGACGACGGTTCGGCAGATGAAACCAAAACAACACGAGGCCGATCGCGAATTCTTCCGCACCGCAGATCTCACACGTTACAATAGTCACAAGTGCTGACTGAATTTCAGGAATGCCGCCAATGCCCGTGCTCGATCGCGACGGTACGAAAATCCACTATGAGGTCCACGGCAGCGGACCGGCGCTGCTGCTGACGCACGGCTACTCCTCGACGTCAGCGATGTGGGCCGGGCAGATCGATGCGCTCGCGAAACGCCATACGCTGGTGCTG
>JBQCIZ010000639.1:0-4421 GCA_051953235.1 Nitrobacter sp.
TTACCCGTGCTCAGCGTCACACCCGAAGCCACCGCCAGCGCGTCATTCCAGACGGCGCGGCAAAAGTCCGCGCGGGACGATCAGTCGCCGCCGAGCGAGAGCTTTGGGGCGCTGGTCGACGCCAATGCGCAGGCGTCGCAACTGGCGACCACGCAGACGTCGAATTCGTCCGATCAGCCCGATACGAGTTCCGGCCGGCGTCCCGACCCTTCTGCTTCGTCGCAGTCCGATCAGGCCGCTCCGGCCGATGACAACGCGCAGACGCGCCCCGCCAACGCCTCGTCCAATCCCGCGCAAGCCGATTCGGCAGTGGAATCAGACACCGGATTTCACAAGCCGGCTACTGGGACGGAAACCTCCGCGAATTCGGCAGGCCACCATTCCAAACACGATGGCGCCAAGGTCACCACCACCAAAGACACCTCCGACAGCAAGCTCGTGACGGATGCCACGGCGAATGACCCGAGCGCATCGCCGCAGCCCGTCACACCGGCCATTCCAGTCGCCGTCACCATTGCCGTGACCACGCCGGTTGTGGCGACGCCATCGACGGCCGCGACCTCGACGGATGCGACGGCTGCCGCGGGTTCGGTGACCGATGCGACGCAGGCCGCAGCGCTCCTGCAGGCCCAACAGGGCGACGCAAAGGCCGCAACGTCCGCGGCCGGACTCACTCCGGCGGCTACTGCCGAGGCCGCGGCAGCCGCAATGACCGCCGCCCAGGATTCGAGTGCTTCGGCCACCGCTGCGCAGACCAGCGCCGTACAGACCGGCTTTGCCGGCGCAGCCAGCGAAGCTCTGGGGGCCGCAGTCACCGCCGCCGCGCCGGGCAACGCAAAATCTTCTGCCAAGGCGCAGGACGGCGCGCAAACCGCCAAAACGTCATCCAGCGCCGGCACTGGCTTTCAGACGGAAACCTTGGCCGCAGACGCGACAACGTCTACTCCCGCCGCATCGGGCAGCGATACGACCGCGCCGCATGGCGCGACGCCGGACAGTCACAAGCACGCCGACGACGCGACAACTGCCGCGAAGAACGGCGCATCCGACAACGGCACGCCCGCAACCCAACCGGCCACGGCGGGGTCTCAGCACGCCGGCCATACGGCCGACGCCGCGCCACAGCCGCAAACCGCTTCGGCCGATGGCAGTCAGCAGCAGGGCCTCGGCGCGCTCGCGCAGCCGCAGGTGCAATCCACCACTGCCGCTTCGACACCGGCAACGCCGCAATACACCGCAGCGCTCGCTGCCAGCGCGGCGGTGCCACTGAACGGACTCGCGGTTCAGATCGCGGCTACCGCCCAGAGCGGCAAGAGCCGCTTCGAAATCCGCCTCGACCCCGCCGATCTCGGCCGCATCGACGTGCGCCTCGACGTCGATCGCCAGGGTCAGGTCACCTCGCATCTAACGGTGGAGAAGCCGGAAACGCTGGCCATGCTGCGACAGGATGCGCCGCAATTGCAGCGCGCGCTGCAGGATGCCGGATTGAAGACCGGCGATAACGGGCTGCAATTCAGCCTGCGGGATCAGTCCTCGCAGGGCCAGACAGCGCGCGACGATACCGGACGCAATGCGCATCGTCTGATCGTGACCGAAGACGACAACATCGTTCCGATAGCGACCGCCGGACGCAACTATGGCCGCATGCTCGGATCGAGCGGCGGCCTCGACATCAGGGTTTAAGGAGACGGACATGACGACGTCAGTAGGTTCCGCGGTTCAGCAGGTTGTGTCGGGCACGACACAGCTTCCTGCTTCCTCCTCCTCTTCCAGTTCGTCGACGTCGAGCGACGGCACGCTGGCTGGCAATTTCCAGACCTTCCTGACGCTGCTGACGACGCAGTTGCAGAACCAGAATCCGCTCGATCCGCTGGACACCAATCAATTCACCCAGCAACTTGTGCAGTTCGCCGGCGTCGAGCAACAATTGAAGACGAACGACCAGCTCTCGAGTCTGGTGTCGCTGCAGCAGACCACGCAAGCCACGCAAGCGCTGGACTTCGTCGGCAAGAACGCCGTGGTCGACGGCAGCACCGCCACCATGACCAACGCTTCGGCCACGTGGCAGCTCAGCGTCCCGACTGCCTCCACCGTCAACATCAACATCGCCAGCAGCACGGGCCAGAACGTCTTCACCGGATCCTATGGCGTCAACGCCGGCGACAATCAGGTCTTCTCGTGGAACGGCCTCGGCAATGACGGCACGCAATGGCCCGACGGCAAATACACCCTGACGGCCACGGCGGCCGACTCATCCGGCAACCCGGTCACGGTGTCGACGCAGATCCAGGGGCAGGTCAGCTCGGTCGATCTGACCCAGTCGCCGCCGCTGCTGTCGATTGGCGGCCAGACCTACACGATCAGCCAGATCAAGAGCATCGTGAACTGATCGCCGTACGGGACGCGCCTCCGGCGTGCTCGTTTCTCTAGATATGTCATTAATTATGTCTGACGATCCGCGCTCCGGGCCACCAAGCGGTGGCCCGGAGCCGTTTCGGAACCACGTTTTCAAGGAGAATCGTATTGAAGCCTTGGGCTTAGGCAAATTTTAAGCCGCGGGGCGTAGGGTGGTTCCGTGAGTTCAGTGGTTGAGAGTTTGTGAGTACGCCATGACAGAACCCCATCGCCCGAGGGTGAAATACGTCATCGGGCCCGACGGTAGCCCGTTAACGATCGCGGATCTGCCGGCGCCCGGGACCAAACGGTGGGTGATCCGCCGCAAGGCTGAAGTCGTTGCCGCGGTCCGCGGCGGCCTGCTCTCCCTTGAGGAGGCCTGCAGCCGCTACACGCTGACCGTCGATGAATTCCTTTCTTGGCAGTTCTCGATCGACCAACACGGCCTTGCCGGACTGCGCACCACACGCATCCAGCAATATCGCCAGTAAGACCTTTCCTGGATCATCCGGATTTTCAGAAAACCGGTCTCCTTTTGGAGGCCGGTTTTTTGCCGTTTTTGCCAATTTCGTCACGGGTCTTAACCGCCGTTAACCATCTGGAAACCATACCGTAGGCAATAATTGCCCAGTCGGCCTCTTGAGCCGAATCCGAGGGGCTGGTTCGTTGCAAAGTCTGTTGGCATTCCTGAAAGGCCTTGGCGCGTCACGGCTGATGGCGATGGTTGCGGTCACCGCCGCACTGATCGGCTTCTTCGCCTTCGTCATCATGCGAGTCACAACGCCGCAGATGACGACCCTGTTCACAGACCTCAGCGTCGAGGACTCCGCGGGAATCATCAAGGACCTCGACCGCCAGGCGATCCCCTACGAAATCCGCAACGACGGCGCCGTCATCATGGTGCCGAAGGACAAGGTGACGCGGCTGCGCATGAAGCTAGCCGAAGCCGGCCTGCCCAAGGGCGGCGGGGTCGGCTACGAGATCTTCGATAAATCCGATGCGCTGGGCACCACGCGTTACATTCAGAACATCAACCGCCTGCGTGCGCTGGAAGGCGAACTTGCCCGCACCATCAAGGCAATCGACCGCATCCAGGACGCGCGCGTGCACCTGGTGCTGCCGGACCGGCCGCTGTTCTCGCGCGAAGCGCCCGAACCGTCGGCTTCGATCGTGCTGCGGGTGCGCGGCGGGCTCGAACCGCAGCAAATCCGCGCCATCCGTCACCTCGTCGCGTCGGCCGTCAATGGATTGAAGCCGCAGCGGGTCTCGATCGTCGACGAAGCCGGACAACTGCTCGCCGATGGCTCCGCGACCGACACAGACGGCGTGACCGGCGACGAGCGCCGCGCCGCGTTCGAAAAGCGTATGCGCCGCCAGGTCGAGGCGATCGTGTCCTCGGTCGTCGGCGCCGGCCGGACCAAGGTCGAGCTGTCGGCGGACTTCGACTACAACAAGATCACCCAGACGTCGGACAAGTTCGATCCTGAAGGCCGGGTGCTGCGGTCGAGCCAGACCCGCGAAGAGTCCTCCCTCACCGCCAGCAACAACGGCCAGGTCACGGTCAACAACGAACTGCCCGGCAATCAGCCCGGCGATAACGCGACCGCCGGACGCGACCAGACCAAGAAGAGCGAGGAAACCAACAACTACGAGATTTCCCGCACCACCAAGACCGAGGTGACCGAGGCCGGCCGCGTCAACCGCATCTCGGTGGCCGTACTCGTCGACGGCACCTACACGAAAAACGAAAAAGGCGAGATGGTCTACAAGGAGCGGACCAAGGAGCAGCTCGATCGCATCGCGACGCTGGTCCGCTCGGCCATCGGATTCGACCAGAAGCGCGGCGACCAGGTTGAGGTGGTCAACCTGAAATTCGCCGATGCTCCCGTGGTCGTTCCGCCGGCCGAGCCGGCGGGCCTGCTCGGCATGGTGCAATTCACCAAGGACGACGTCATGTACGTCATCGAGCTCGCCGTCATGATGCTACTCGGCCTCTGCGTGATGTTCATGGTGATCCGCCCGCTGGT
>JBQCIZ010000640.1:0-2261 GCA_051953235.1 Nitrobacter sp.
TCGCGTCGTCCTCCTGTTCGGGCAACCGCGCGACCTGGCGATGGCCCGGGACCAAGACCCTATCAAGGGAAACGTGAGTTTCACTTTACGCTTCGCATTGAAAATTAAGCGAAATTGCTTACGGGAAGTTGGTGACAACCGGAGGATAGCGCAAGAGTTCCCAAAACGCGATTTGCAAAAGCGTGACGATCCGTCCTCCACCGGAAAAGGCACAAAAGCGGTTTGGCCTGTTTCCGTTCCGGCACTTGCGGTTAAGGATGGATCAGGAAAGGCTCGGTTTGGAATAGAATGGATGCACCTCACCAGCTACATCGCCAATCAAATATGGCTCTGCGCGTATCCCGTCCGGCTGGCGGGCACGCGATTCGAAGCGCGGATGACGGTGATCCGCCTCGCCTCCGGCCGGATCATGCTGCACTCGCCCTGCCCCATCACCACGGCGCTGGCCGAAGAAATCTCGGCGCTAGGCCCGGTCGCCTACATCGTCATTCCCGGCAATTTCCATCATCTGCATGCAACCTCGGCACAGATCGCATTTCCGGATGCGGCAACGTGGATATGCCCCGGCATTGAAAGGAAGCGGCCGGATCTAACGTACGATGGCATTCTCGGCGACATGGCGCCCGCCGACTGGGCTGGCGACATCGATCAGGTGCTCGTACAAGGATCGCGTATCATGCGCGAGGTGGCGATGTATCACCGCGCGAGCCGCACCCTGATCCTTGTCGACCTGATTGAAAACTTCACCGACACGACGCCGAACATCGGGGGCGCATTGAAGATCTGGTTCAAGTACGTGTTGCGCATGTGGGGCAATCCCAAGCCCGCGCCCGAATACCGGATCGGATGGAATGACCCCGTCGCGGCAGCGCAATCGCTTCGGCGCATCCTGGCGTGGGACTTTCAGCGGATCGTCTTGTCCCATGGCGACCTGATCGATCGCGATGCGCATGACGTTGCGGCCAAAGCCTGGTCCGGAATTCTTGAACGCTGAGAGCAGAGAGGATTACTCACTCCGCCCGCGAATGACCCGTTACTGCAGCGGCATGGGCGGCCGCGGCGCGCTGCTGTCGCCGGGCTGTGGCGGAAGCCGCGGCGGCGCCGGTGGCGGGATGTAGGCGTCGTGTTGCACGGCGCCTTGCGGGTAGCTTTGCGGATAGAGTTGCCTTTGCGAAGGGGCCGGTGGCGGCGCATAGCGCGCAACAGTCCGCGTATCCACGGCCGGCGCCGACGTGCGCCGCGGAGCTGGGCGCGGAGCCGGCTTCGATGTCTGCGCGGCGACCTTGTGGCGCGTCCCGTGCTCGCTGACCTTCGCGATGTCGTGGCTCAGTTGCTGCTGGCCAGCCTGCAGTTGCTGGACCGTCTGCTTCAATGAATCGATTTCGCGCGTCATCGCTTCAATCGACTGCATGAGCTCGGGTGGCACTGCCGCCTGGGCTGGAGGAGCTTCCGCCGCTGCTGGCGTGGCGGCGGCAGGCGCGGATGCGGATGGTGCTGGCGTTGCGGGTTCGTTGCTGGCTTCTTGCGCAGATGCCGGCGCGGCAGCCGGTTGCGCCGCAGCGGTTTGAGAGACCGCGGCCTGGGAAGCCGCGTCGTTCGGCTGGGCGTTGGTGCTCTGCATCACCGCCGGCACGTAGGCGAGAAGCTGCGGCACAAAGGACGAGAGCCGCTGCTTCGCTTCGTCACCATAGGAATGCCAGGCCATCGTGGCGACGACGCCGGCACAGACCGCCAGCAGGATGACAGCCAGGCCGGACCGCCCGCGCGATGACGGAATGCGGATGTCGCCCGCATTGTCGTTCAGCGGTACGGCACGAAGCGCTGCCTCGCTCGTCGGCTCCGGAGATGCCGCAGGGGTTTCGCCGGGCTTGGGCGCATCCGGCGCGCGGCGTGGCGCGAGGTCGCGGAGTTGCGCGGCAATGGCGTCGTGCGGATCTGGGGTCTGCAATTCCATAGGTGCTCCGTGGTCGTGCGATGCGCGGCGAAAATGCCCATCCACAGGCGAAAAGCATGGACAGCCCGTGCTTTGATCACAGCAAGTGACCATAGCAAGGCAGCACGATGGAAAGTATGAGGTAAGGGAACCGGCTTTGGCCACGCGTTGGCGTGCCGGAAATCAGCCCGGCCAGCCGACCAGCGTCGTCGGGCACCAGCGCGCCTTTCGCCTGGCGATGCGCCCCTCGCGATCCTCGGCGTCGTAGCTGCGCGGCTCCGGCGTACGCGTGAACAGCGCGCGCTCGTCGAGCGTATCGATGTTGAGG
>JBQCIZ010000641.1:0-6139 GCA_051953235.1 Nitrobacter sp.
CCCATCTTGTCGATCTCGTCCAGCAGGAACAGCGGGTTCGAGGTCTTGGCCTTGCGCATCGACTGGATGATCTTGCCGGGCATCGAACCGATATAGGTCCGGCGATGACCGCGGATCTCCGCCTCGTCGCGCACGCCGCCGAGCGACACGCGCACGAACTCGCGGCCCGTCGCCTTCGCGATCGACTTGCCGAGCGAGGTCTTGCCGACGCCGGGAGGCCCGACCAGGCAGAGGATCGGCCCGGTCAGCTTGTTGGCGCGCGACTGCACCGCGAGATACTCGATGATGCGGTCCTTGACCTTCTCCAGCCCGTAGTGATCGGCGTCGAGCACCTCCTGCGCGGCGTTGAGGTCCTTCTTGACCTTGGACTTCTTGCCCCACGGGATCGACAGCAGCCAGTCGAGATAGTTGCGCACGACGGTGGCTTCGGCCGACATCGGAGACATCTGCCGCAGCTTCTTCAATTCGTGCTGCGCCTTCTCGCGAGCTTCCTTCGAGAGCTTGGTCTTGTTGATCTTCTCTTCCAGATCGGCGAGTTCGTCGCGGCCTTCGTCGTCGCCGAGCTCCTTCTGGATCGCCTTCATCTGCTCGTTGAGATAATACTCGCGCTGGGTCTTCTCCATCTGGCGCTTGACGCGCGAGCGGATGCGCTTCTCGACCTGCAGAACCGAAATCTCGCTCTCCATCAGGCCGAGCACCTTCTCGAGGCGCGCGGTGACCGACAGCGTCTCCAGGATGCCCTGGCGATCCGCGATCTTGACGGCGAGGTGCGAGGCCACGGTGTCGCCGAGCTTGGCGAAATCCGTGATCGCCTGAACGACACCGACGACCTCGGGCGAGATCTTCTTGTTCAGCTTCACATAGCTCTCGAAATCCGACACGACGGACCGCGACAGCGCCTCGGCCTCGACGCTGGTGGCGTCGGTGTCGGCAAGCGCGACGGCAGTCGCTTCGTAGTATTCGGAGCGATCGGAATATTTTTCGACTCGTGCGCGCGTCAAACCCTCGACCAGCACCTTCACGGTGCCGTCGGGCAATTTCAGAAGCTGCAACACGCTGGCGAGCGTCCCGATCTCGTAGATCGAGTCCGGCGCAGGATCATCGTCCGACGCATTCTTCTGCGTCGCGAGCATGATCAGCGCATCGTTCTTCATCACCTCTTCGAGCGCCTTGATCGACTTCTCGCGGCCGACGAACAGCGGCACGATCATGTGCGGGAAGACGACGATGTCGCGAAGTGGCAGCACCGGGTAAGCGTGGCTTTCGCCGGGAACGATGGTTGGCCGGGGTTTTGAGGCAGTCATAGCCTTGGTCCTTTTGTTGTGCCCCCTCGCACGCAGCCCGCAAGTTTCGCGCAACCGCCACAAGGTGCCTGGGTTACCGGAGAAGGATGGGGCTCTTTCGAACCGATGACCGCGTTGCGGCCTCACCTGCCCTGGGTCGTAAGGCGGCGAATCTTCACACGTTTTTTCACCACCGACAGCATTAGGTGGCTATCGGGCGGCAACGTGTCAAGTGAACGAAAAGCCGCTGTTTACAGGGATTTTCTGCGCTTCCCGCAACGCGGGAACAACGGTTGCCGAGAGCCGGCAACCGCGCTCGTCACGGCGGCAGGACCGCGCCGTAACGCCAGCGATCAGGCGCTGGCGCTGGTCTCGGTCGCGCGATCCGAGCGGTCCGCGTAGATGTACAGCGGCCGGGCGGTTCCCTCGACCACCTCGCGCGAGATCACGACCTCTTCGACCCCTTCCAGACCCGGAAGGTCGAACATGGTCTCGAGCAGGATGCTTTCGAGGATCGACCGCAACCCGCGGGCGCCGGTCTTGCGCTCGATCGCCTTGCGCGCCACCGCACCCAGCGCCTCGTCGGCGAAGGTCAGTTCGATGTTTTCCATCTCGAACAGCCGCTGATACTGCTTCACCAGCGCGTTCTTCGGCTCGACCAAGATCTTCTTCAGCGAATTCTCGTCGAGGTCCTCGAGCGTCGCGACCACCGGCAGGCGGCCGACGAATTCCGGGATCAGGCCGTACTTGAGCAAATCCTCGGGCTCGACGTGCCGGAAGATTTCACCGGTACGGCGATCCTCGGGCGCGAGAACCTGCGCGGCAAAGCCGATCGACGTGGTCCGTCCGCGCGAGGAGATGATCTTCTCGAGGCCGGAGAACGCACCGCCGCAGATGAACAGGATATTGGTCGTATCCACCTGCAGGAATTCCTGCTGCGGATGCTTGCGGCCGCCCTGCGGCGGCACGCTTGCGACCGTACCTTCCATGATCTTCAGCAGCGCCTGCTGCACCCCCTCACCCGACACGTCGCGCGTGATCGAGGGATTGTCGGACTTGCGCGAAATCTTGTCGATCTCGTCGATGTAGACGATGCCGCGCTGCGCACGCTCGACATTGTAGTCGGCGGACTGCAGCAGCTTCAGGATGATGTTCTCGACGTCCTCACCGACGTAGCCGGCTTCGGTCAGCGTCGTCGCATCCGCCATGGTGAAGGGCACGTCGAGGATACGGGCGAGCGTCTGCGCGAGCAGCGTCTTGCCCGAACCGGTCGGACCGATCAGCAGGATGTTCGACTTCGCGAGTTCGACGTCGTTGTGCTTGGTCTGGTGATTGAGCCGCTTGTAGTGATTGTGGACGGCGACCGAGAGCACCTTCTTGGCATGGCTCTGACCGATTACGTAGTCGTCCAGAACCTTGCAGATCTCCTTCGGGGTCGGAATGCCGTCGCGCGACTTCACGAGCGAGGACTTGTTCTCCTCGCGAATGATGTCCATGCAGAGTTCAACGCATTCGTCGCAGATGAATACGGTAGGTCCCGCAATGAGCTTGCGCACTTCGTGCTGACTCTTGCCGCAAAACGAGCAATACAGCGTGTTCTTGGAGTCGCCCGTACCGACCTTACTCATTCCAGTCTCCGTCCGCCTTTCGATCTCGTCTGCCCGCCTGCTTCGTTCCGACACATCCGGAAGGCGTGTGTAGATAGGAGCAAATTCCGTACCAGAAAAGACCCTGCGTTCTAGATCCCGCGCGAATCGCGGTTAACCCGATTCTCCCACGCATACTAGCTGAACCCACCTAGCGAACCATGGTGCCAGCCGACTATCAAGAATTCGCTAATCGGCGGGTTCTCTGCACCGCGACAATAGCGTGATTTGGCGCGGTAACGCGACCCTCTTGGGGCCAAATTCAGGCCAGCGTTGCGCGATTGTCACGGCTTTTTGCCCAGCCCCTACCGCCCTGGACCGGAACTTTTACGGCCGCGCGGTGGTATCTCGATGCACTCGCAGCCGTACCGCAATGATCGAACGTCTCATCGCGCCGGCCGCCGCAGCCTTACGAGGCTTTCGGCGCCGCCGGTTCCTCGGCGCGCTTGTCGATGACCTTGTCCACGAGGCCGAACTCCTTGGCCATGTCGGCGGTCAGGAACTTGTCGCGCTCCAGCGCGTCCTCGATCGCCTTGAAGGTCTGGCCGGTGTGCCTGACGTAGATCTCGTTGAGCCGCTTTTTCAGATTCAGGATTTCCTGGGCGTGCAGCATGATGTCGGTCGCCTGGCCCTGGAAACCGCCGGACGGCTGGTGAACCATGATGCGGGCGTTCGGCAGCGAGAAGCGCATGTCCTTCTCGCCGGCGGCCAGCAGCAGCGAACCCATCGAGGCCGCCTGACCGGTGCACAGCGTAGACACCGGCGGGCGGATGAACTGCATGGTATCGTAGATCGCAAGGCCCGACGTCACCACGCCGCCCGGCGAGTTGATGTACATCGAGATTTCCTTCTTGGGATTCTCGGCTTCGAGGAACAGGAGCTGCGCGACGATCAGCGTCGACATGCCGTCTTCGACCGGTCCGGTGACGAAGATGATGCGCTCCTTGAGCAGCCGCGAGAAGATATCGTAGGCCCTCTCGCCGCGATTGGTCTGCTCGACCACCATCGGCACAAGGTTCATGTAGGTTTCGACCGGATCGCGCATTGATCACCTAAAGGTTAGGAAGGACGACCGCCGCGCGCTGCGGCCGGATAACTCCGGCCCAGCCGATGCTGGCAAGCGTCCTGTGATGCAGGACTTGGAAAATCAGGCCCCACAGATAGGGGCCAATCGCGCGGCGACAAGAGTGCGGCCGACCTGCGCAACCGGCGACAGTTCAAGCCGATTCGCAATGCGCGACCTAGCAAAGGATATGGTCAACGGGCGGCTTTCGCCCGGTATCCTTAATTGCCGGTACCCGCCGCAACGCGCGGGCGCGCGATCACGCCGCGCTCTTGTCCGCGTCGTCGTCCTTGTAGAGGTCGTCACGCGTCACCTTCTTTTCGGTGACGTTGGCAAGCTCGAGGATGAAGTCGACCACCTTGTCTTCATAAATCGGCGCACGAAGCTGGGCCAAGGCGTTGGGATTGTTACGATAGAAGTCCCAGACTTCCTTCTCGCGGCCGGGCATCTGACGGGCGCGTTCGATCACCGCACGGCTGACCTCGTCATCGGTCACCGTGATCTTGTTCTTCTCGCCAATCTCGGAGAGCACGAGGCCAAGCCGCACGCGGCGGTCGGCGATCTTGCGGTACTCGTCCTTGGCTTCGTCCTCGGTCGTGTTCTCGTCGGCGAACGTCTTGTTGCTCGACTCCATCTCGGCCTTGATGGAATTCCACATCAGGTTGAATTCCTCGTCGACCAGCGACGGCGGCGCATCGAATTTGTGCGCCTCGTCGAGACGATCGAGCAGCGCACGCTTGACGCGCTGCCGGGTCGCACCGGAGAACTCCGCGGCGAGACGCTCGCGGGCGGCTTCCTTCAGCTTGTCGAGCGACTCCAGGCCCAGCGATTTTGCGAATTCGTCGTCGATCTTGGTTTCCTGCGGCGCCTCGATCACGCTGGCCGTGGTTTCGAATTCCGCATCCTTCCCGGCGAGCTCGGCATTCATGTAGTTCTTGGGGAACGATGCCTTGATGGTGCGGGTCTCGCCGGCGCCGATGCCCTTCAACTGATCCTCGAAGCCGGGAATGAAAGTATCCGAGCCGATCACCACCGGGATGTTCTCGCCGGTGCCGCCGTCGAACGGCACGCCGCCGATCGAACCCTTGAACGCAACGGTCACGCGATCGCCGCTTTCGGCCTTCGCGCCATCTGCCTTCGCCGCATAGCTGCGGTTCTGGTCAGCGATGCGCTTGATGGCCTCATCGACGTCGCCGTCGGTGACGTCGACCACCGGCTTTTCGACGTTGAAGGTCTTGAAGTCCGCGAGCTGGATCGCCGGAACGATTTCGATGGCGACGCTATAGCTGAGGTCGGACTTGCCGGTCAGGATGTCCTCGACCTCCTTCTGCTCGGTCGGCATGGTGACCTTCGGCTCGGTCGCAAGCTTGAAGCCGCGCTCGGTGAAAATCTGGTTGTTGGTGTCGCGGATCGCCTGTTCGATGGTCTCGGCCATCACCGAGCGGCCATAGACCTTCTTGAGGTGGGCGACGGGCACCTTGCCCGGACGGAAGCCGTTGAGCCGCACCTTGTCCTTGAGGTCGACCAGCTTGGCATCGGCCTTGGCTTCGATCTCGGAAGCCGGAATGCTGATCTGGAACTCGTGCTTCAGTCCCTCGGCGAGGGTTTCGTTCACCTGCATGGCGTCAATCTTCTTCCGCTCGGTCCGGCCAGCGGCCGGATCATTGTCAATCGGTCGATGCACAGCAAAACGCCTGCATCAGTGGTTCGTTCGGCTGGCCTATATCCGTGTGGATAGCTGCCTTCCGGAAATCGTTCTGCTCAAACGCTGTGGCGCTTGGTGCGGGCGGAGGGACTCGAACCCCCACAACTTTCGTCACTGGAACCTAAATCCAGCGCGTCTACCAATTCCGCCACGCCCGCGATGAGCATTCAGTCCGGCCTGCGATGCCGAAGCATGATGCCGAAACATGCGAAGCGGCTTTCGGAAGACGTCATGCTCCAGCGAGTTGAGATCGGACACATCGACGTCACCGGGCGCATCGCCCGGCACCATCATCGCGCCCAATGCGGCGGGCTTATAACATGACGATACCGGTTCGCAGCAAAAAAATGGCCGCTGCGGCATTCCTGCCAACTGGACACGGCAGGTAGAAAATGATCCGCATTCTCAATGACAAACCCGGCGTTTCCGCTGACCCGACGAC
>JBQCIZ010000642.1:0-8394 GCA_051953235.1 Nitrobacter sp.
ACCCGCGCCAGCATCCGCAGCGTCGTCTCGATGTCGCCGAGCGCATCGGCCGCCAGTTTGGCGAAAGCGTCGTTCGCGCGCGGCTTGAAGTCCACCAGCGCGACGTCGTGGCCGGCAAAGGCGAACGCGATCGCGATGCCGCGCCCCATGCGACCGGCGCCGAGCGCGGCAACTTTGTCGCGCGAGGTCATGGCGCGAAGCCCTCGCGCAGCAGCGTCTGCAATCCCGCCTTGTCCAGCCCTCCGAGTCCAAGACTTCCGAGCGTGCGGCCGCCGTGCAAAAAGTCCTCGCCGCAGATCGCGCCGCCGATGGCGAGGAACGCGGTCATCAGGGGCGTGGCGACGCCCGCCAGCGCTGCGACCGACGTGAAGAACGATAGGCCGACGCGCAGATCCTCGCGCATGTAGCGATGCTGGTTGAGGATCAGCCGCTCGCGCCAGTCGCCGGAGTCCGTGAGGCGGTCGTGGGAGCCGCGGCCATACATCCATATCTCGCCCTCGGTGGCGTAATGATGCGCCAGCGGAAAATGCGGCGCGCCATAGCCCAGCGCCTCGCGGATTGCGATGCGCTCGGCGTCGAGCGCGTCGGTGACGCGGCGGATCGACTTTTGTGTGCCTTCCTTGTGGATGTCCCAGCGCTCGAAATGCTCGATCGGCCCGGCATTCATCACGATCAGCGGCGGATGGATGATCGGTCCCGCATTCATCAGCGCGCCGGACAGCGCGTCGCCGCAGGGCTCGATCACGCCGGGAAACGCCTTCCCGATCACGATCAGCGCGTGATCGGCATTCTTCAGCGGAAACACGCCGACCGGTAGTCGTTTGGCGCGGATAGTGATCGCGACTTCATGCGGCCCGTGCTTGCGGGTCAGCCACGGCAGCGTGCCGGTCTCGGCGAAGGCGACATCGGCGTGGTTGCCGGCGTCGCGCGCGGCCTGCGCGAAGATCACGGAACCGAAGGTCGCCGGCGGCAGGAAGACGACCTGTCCGTCGGCAAGGTGCGGCGCCAGCGCGCGGGCGATGTCGCCTTGCGCGAAGGCGGGCGCAGGACACAGGATCAATTCGGCGCCGCGCACGGCTTCCGCCATATCCGATGTGACGAGCGCAAGCTGCGCCTCGTGGCGGCCCTTGGAATCCTTGACGGTGATGCGCGAGCCGGCCGAGCGGTGCGCCGCAACGGCCTCGGTGTCGCGCCGCCACAGTCGCACCTCGTGGCCCTGCAGGGCGAAATCGCCGGCGGCCGCGAACGAGCCGTTGCCGCCGCCGAGAACGGTGATTTTTGTCATGTTGGGCATGCAAGCGTATCGAAGTGGAAGACGTCGTCACCCTGAGGTGCCATTGCGTAGCAATGGCCTCGAAGGGTGCGGCTCGACGGGGTTGTTTTTGCCAAGTCATCCTTCGAGGCTCGCTGCGCTCGCACCTCAGGATGGCGGGTCTGTGCAAAGGCGTTGTCACGGGTTGTCATGTTGTTTGTTCTTCCCCCTGCCTCAGCACAAAATGTTGCACCTTGCCGAGCGCGGTGCGCGGCAGGTCCTTCACCACGATGAACTCGCGCGGCACCTTGAAGCGCGCCAGTTGCGCCAGCACGTGGATGTAGAGATCGTCCGTATGGACGGCGTGATCGGCGCGCAGCATGACATAAGCCACCGGCACCTCGTCCCACTTCGGATCGGGGCGGCCGATCACCGCGCAGTCGGCAACCGCGGGATGTTCGAGCAGCACACGCTCGACCTCGGCGGGATAGATGTTCTCGCCACCGGAAATGATCATGTTCTTCTTGCGGTCGCGCACGATGAAATAGCCGTCGGCGTCGCGGCTCGCGACGTCGCCGGTGCGATACCAGCCGTCGCGCAACGCCTCACCCGTGGCATCTGCATTGCGCCAGTATTCGGAGAACACGTTGGGGCCGCGCACCACGATCTCGCCGGCAACATCGGGCGGCAACTCCCGTCCGGCTTCGTCCACGACCATCGCGTCGCAGAACAGCCCGGCAAGTCCTGTTGTCTCGGCGCGCGAGGTGTCGCCGCCAAGCCGCGTGTAGATCGCCACCGGACAAGTCTCGGTCGAACCATAGACCTGCAGCACCGGCACGCCGCGCGCGACGATGCGCTCGATCAGATGCGGCGGAACGACCTGGGAGCCGGTGGAGATCGCTTTCAGCGACGACAGATCGCTCGACGCCCACGCGGGATGGTCGCTGACCGCCTGGATCGTCGCCGGCACCAGCACGGTGAGGGTAGGGCGGTCTTCACCGATCGTTTTCAGTGTCGCATCGGGCGTGAAGCGCGCGTGGATCGTTACCGTTGCCCCGTGATGCAGCGCCGGCGTGGTCTGGATGTTGAGCCCGCCGACATGGAAGAACGGTAGCACGGTCAGCACATGGTCGTCCGAGGTGAGGCCATGCATGTGCTGGCTCATTGTGCCGTTCCACAGCAGCGCCTCCTGCCGCAGCACCGCGCCCTTGGGCCGTCCCGTGGTGCCTGACGTGTAGACGATTAGCAGAGGATCCGCGAGGTCGCCTTCTGCTCCGACGGATTGAGCTGTGCCCAACAGCGATTCGAAGCGGTGGCCATGCTGCGGCTCGAAATCGAGGCCAAGGATGTGCAGGCCCGGCAGATCATTCGCGGCCAGCGGTGCGACGTCGGCGAAGGCCTGTTCCAGCACCAGCGCTTTTGGCGCGGCGTCGGTCAGGATGAAACGCTGCTCCGCGACCGCGAGCCGCCAGTTCATCGGCACCAGCATCGCGCCGAGCCGGGCGCAGGCGTAGAGCAGCACGAGATAGTCGGGGCGGTTGAGGCTGAGGATGGCGACGCGGTCGCCCTTGCCGACGCCGCATTGTGTTGCCAATCCCTCCGCCACGGCTGCGATGCGCGCCGCGAGCGCCGCGTAGCTCAGCGCCTCGCCCTCGAAGCGCAACGCCGGCTTGTCCGGCGTGAAAGCGGCGTTGCGCGCGATGAGGTCGGAGAGGTTCACGTGTGATCGTCCAGTCGGGGTTGTCGCTGCATCCTTCGAGGCTCGCCGAAGTGGCTCGCGCCTCAGGATGACGTTCTTGCGTCTGGGGCCGTCACCCTGAGGTGCCGTAGCGAAGCGGAGGCCTCGAAGGGCGACGGCAGGCTCGCCATGCGTTTTGTCATTGCGAGCGCAGCGAAGCAATCCAGAAGCCGCGAGGAGGGGGGCTGGATTTGCCTTGTCGCTACGCTACTCATCGCTCTCGCCAGCCTCATACAGCGCCTCGCGGCCGATGCGGTCGAGACAGAGTTCGGCGGTCCAGGGTAGCATCAGCGAGCCGCAGCGGCTGTCGCGATAGATGCGCTCCAGCGGCAGCGATTTCAGCATGGCCTGGCCGCCGCAGGTGCGGATCGCCAGTGTTGCGATCTCGTTGGCGCCCTCCATGGCGGAATACTGCGCGGCGTAGGCGCGCAGCACCTGCTCCTTGCTCGGATTGGGGCCGGCCTCGGTCACCGCCTGAAACCAGATCGCCTTGATCTGCTCCAGCCTGATCTGCATCTGCGCCACCGCGATCTGCTTGGTCGGGTACATCCGCCGCTTCACCGGCGGGGTGCCGGGCTGTTCGCCGCGCAGATAGCGCACCGTAAAATCGTAGGCCGCCTGCGCGAGACCAACATAGGTCGGCGACAGCGTCAAAAACATGTGCGGCCAGCTCGAGGCCGCCTTGAAGTAGACGCCGCGCGGCATCAGCGCCTCGTCCTCGGCGACGAACACGTCCTTGAAGATCAGGGTGCGCGAAACCGTGCCGCGCATACCGAGCGGATCCCAGTCGCCGACCACGGAGACGCCGTCGGCTTTCGCCGGCACGGCGAGGTAGAGCGTGTTGCGGCGGGAGGCCTTTTCGCCCTCGGCAAGCTCGGTGCAGAGCACGCCGTAGTAGTCGGCGTGGCCGGACAGCGAAGCGAAGATCTTCTTGCCGTTGACGATCCAGCCGCCCTTGACCGGCTTTGCCTCGGTGCCGAACGCCACGCCGCCAGCCGCCGCCGCGCCGCCTTCCGAGAACGGCTGCGAGTAGATCGCGCCGTCGTCGATGATGCGCTTGTAGTGAATGGCGCGGCGGCGCTCGTGCTCGGCGCGGGTCGTGGCGTCCATCTCGAGGTCGTCCGCCAGCGGGCCGGACCACAGGGTCGAGCAGACGTGCATGTTCCAGGTCAGTGCGGTCGCGCCGCAGTAGCGGCCGATCTCGGCGGCCGTGATGGCGTAGGTCTGATAGTCCGCGCCGAGGCCGCCGTGCTTCTTCGGAATGGCGATCCCGAGCAGGCCCGACGTGTGCAAATCCTTATAGTTCTCGGATGGGAATCTGGCCTCGCGATCGTAAGTGGCCGCGCGACTCGCGAACACGGTCTGGCCGAGCCGCCGCGCCGTCGCCATGATCTCGGCCTGCGCGTCGGTCAGCCGAAAAGCTTGCGGGTCGAAGATCGGCGCGTCGAGTTTGATGGCGTCGAGATTGGCGGCTTTGGCGGGCTGTGGGGTCATGTTGTGATCGCTTTCAGAAAGTCGTCGAGCGCGGCGTTGAATTCATCGGGCCGCTCCAGATTGGCGAGATGGCCCGCGCCTGCGAGTTCGACATAGCGCGCGCCGGGAATGAAACTCGCCGTCTTCGCCATCATCGGCGCGGGCGCATTGTTGTCCTTCGAGCCTGACAGCACCAGCGTCGGCACCGCGATGTTTTTCAGCGCAGCGCGTAGGTCGAAGCCCATCAGCGCCAGCATCATGGCGCGGTAGCTCGCCTCTGGCACCGCCGTCATGCACTCCCGCGCAACGTCCATCCCTGCGGTATCGGGATTGTCGCCGACCAGCTCTTTGACCAGAGACGGTGCGAGTTGCGCCATGGTCGCGCCGCGGTCGAGCGGCCCGAGCCGTGCCTCGATGAAGGTCTTTTGCCAGTCTCCGTCGGCCTTGCCGAAGGCCGGGCTGGTCTGCGCCAGCACCACGGCGCGCGCAATGCCGGGATTGTCGGCCAGCAACTGCTGCACGATCATGCCGCCGATGGAATGGCCGACGATGATCGGCTTATTTGCGCCGACGTCGCGCAGGAAATCCTGCAGCGCAGCGGCCAACGAAGAGATGCTGTTTCTCGCAAGCGGCTGCGAGCCGCCGTAGCCCGGCATGTCCCAGGCGATGGCATGAAAGCGATTGCTGAAATGGGCGAGCTGTCCACGCCAGGCGCGCGCCGCGCCGCCGATGCCATGCAGGAACACCAGCGGAATTGCATCGGGATCGCCGGCGACCTCATAGCCGAAGCGGCCGTTGCCGGTCTTGCGTGCTGCGAGATTGGTCACGCCGGTGCCTCCCGTGCTGTCCCGGTGGGGCCGATCCTAGCAGGCCAAAATTATATGAAAAGCGATAGTTTTAGAATTAAAGGAGTTTCATGCGCGTCATCCTGAGGTGCGAGCGACGCGAGCCTCGAAGGATGACGAGCAGAACGCATCCTTCGAGGCTCGCCGCAATTGCGGCGAGCACCTCAGGATGACGGCCATGGAACGGCTTCCTTGCAAAAACTTTAAGCCTAAAATAATGTCCCGGGATCGAAGTCCATCGCGACAGGGAGTGACATGGCGGGATCGTTGGCGTCGCATCACGCGCTGGTGACGGGCGGCGGGCGCGGCATCGGCCGCGCCATCGCGGCCGGCCTATCGCGCGCGGGCGCGACCGTGACGGTGCTCGGCCGCAACCGTGCGCCGCTCGACGAGGCCGTTGCCTCCGGCGATGCGCAGGCGGCTGTGATCGCCGACGTGATGGATCGGGCGGCAGTTGCCGCGGCGGTCGCAAAAGCCGCCGCACGCCAGCATATCGACATCCTGATCGCCAATGCCGGTGCGGCGGAATCAGCGCCATTTTCAAAGTCGGATGCCGCGTTGTTCCAGCGCATGTTCGATGTCAACGTGATGGGCGTGGTGCATGCCGCGCAAGCCGTGCTGCCGGCGATGAAGGCGCAGGGACGCGGCCGCATCGTCGCGATTGCGTCCACCGCGGGTCTCAAGGGTTACGCCTATGTCAGCGCCTACGCTGCCGCGAAGCATGCGGTGGTCGGGTTGGTCCGCTCGCTGGCGCTGGAAGTCGCGGGCAGCGGGATCACGGTCAACGCGGTGTGTCCGGGGTTTACCGACACCGATCTCGTCGCCGCCAGTATCGACAATATCATGAGCAAGACGGGCCGCACGCGCGAGCAGGCGGTGGCCGAACTCGCGAAGCACAATCCGCAAGGGCGGCTTGTGACTCCAGAGGAAGTCGCCGACACGGTGCTGTGGCTGGTCGGCGACGGCGCAAGCGCGGTCACCGGGCAGGCGATCGCGGTGGCGGGCGGAGAGGTGTAACGATGATCGTATCTCTCAAAACAGAGAGAGGTGAGATGGGACTGACAGCCGTCACCCTGAGGTGCGAGCGAAGCGAGCCTCGAAGGGCGACGGCGATCCTTCGAGGCTCGCGGCAAGCGCCGCTCGCACCCCAGGATGACGCCGCCGCTCAAACCTGAATCAATCCGCTCTTACGTTTCGGAGTTCCAAATGACTAGACCCGCCAATCCCGTGACGCTGCCGCTATCAGGTTATTCGCCGAAGCATTTTCTGCTGGCCGTGGTTGATGGCGTTGCGACCGTGACGCTGAACCGTCCCGAGCGCAAGAATCCGTTGACCTTCGAGAGCTATCGGGAGCTGACCGATTTCTTCCGCGCCAGCGCGTTCGACGATGAGGTCAAGACGGTGGTGGTGACCGGCGCTGGCGGCAATTTTTCCTCTGGCGGCGACGTGTTCGAGATCATCGGGCCGCTGGTGAAGATGGACACCAAGGGCCTGACCGCGTTCACGCGCATGACCGGCGATCTGGTCAAGGCGATGCGCGCATGTCCGCAGCCGATCGTGGCGGCGGTGGAGGGCATCTGCGCCGGGGCCGGTGCGATCATCGCCATGGCGTCGGACATCCGTCTCGCTGCCGTGGGCGCCAAGGTGGCGTTCCTGTTCAACAAGGTCGGACTCGCCGGGTGCGATATGGGGGCGTGTGCGATCCTGCCGCGTATCATCGGCCAGTCACGCGCCTCGGAACTGCTCTATACCGGCCGCTTTATGACAGCGGAGGAGGGCGAGAAGTGGGGCTTCTTCAGCCGCATCGTCGCGCCGGACAGCACGCTATCGCAGGCGCAGCTTCTGGCGAAATCCATCGCGGAAGGCCCGACCTTCGCCAACACCATGACCAAGCGCATGCTGGCGATGGAATGGGCGATGTCGGTCGAAGAGGCGATCGAGGCGGAAGCGGTGGCGCAGGCGCTCTGCATGACCACCGAGGATTTTTCGCGCGCGTTCCATGCCTTCGCCAACAAGGTGAAGCCCACGTTCCAGGGCAATTGAATAAAACACGAGCCGTCATCCTGAGGAACAAGCGAAGCGAGCCTGGAAGGATAGCCGCGGGTTGTGATCCATCCTTCGAGACGCCGCGAAGGCGCGGCTCCTCAGGATGACGTCGGATATGAGACTTGCCTTCGAATTATTTTAGGCTTAAAGTAATTTCCGGTGCCGTCGGTTCACAGTCATCGTCTCATGGAGACTGCCATGAAGATCGCGATTATCGGAGGAGGTCCCGCAGGGCTCTACGCGGCGATCCTGCTCAGGAAGCAGCGCCCGCAAGCCGAGGTGACCGTCTACGAGCGCAACCGCGCCGACGATACCTTCGGCTTCGGCGTGGTGTTCTCCGATGCCACCCTCGACAATTTCGAGCAGCACGATCCGCCGAGCTACCGCCGCATTACCGACGAGTTCGCCTACTGGGACGACATCGCGATCCACTTCCGCGGCACCGTGCATCGCATCGGCGGCAACGGCTTCTGCGGCTGCTCGCGCCGCACCTTGCTGCTGATCCTGCAGGAGCGCGCGCGCGAGCTCGGCGTCACCCTGATGTTCGAGGCGGAGATCGACGAGACCCGCGGCCTTGCTGATGCCGATCTCATCGTGCTGGCTGACGGCAGCAACAGCCGCTTCCGCGAACGTTATGCCGATCACTTCCAGCCCGCGACCGATCTGCGTACCAACAAGTTCGCCTGGATGGGTTCGACCAAGCCTCTCGATGCGTTCACCTTCGTGTTCGAAGAGACGGAGTGGGGGCCGTTCATCGCGCATGCCTATCAGTACGAGGTCGGCCGCTCGACCTGGATATTCGAGACCGACCCTGACACTTTCAGGCGTGCGGGGCTGGAAGGCCTGAGCGAAAAGCAATCGGCGGATCGCATGGCCGCGATCTTCGGCCGCTACCTCGACGGACATCCGCTGCTGACCAATCGCTCGATGTGGCGCAATTTCCCGATGATCCGGAGCCGGCGCTGGGTCAAGGACAACATGGTGCTGCTGGGTGACGCCAAGGCGACGGCGCATTTCTCGATCGGCTCCGGCACCAAGCT
>JBQCIZ010000643.1:0-2437 GCA_051953235.1 Nitrobacter sp.
TCGCCCGAGGTGTGATCAAGCAACAGCGTGAAGACCGTACGATCGATCAGCGGCTGATAACCGCCGAACGCGTTATTGACGTAGGCAATCACCGTGTCGCCCACGATCGTGTAACTCAGCGTGCCGCCGTTCGAGGTCAGGCCGAGAGCCTGCAGGGTCGAGACCGTGTTCGCGGCGAAGCTGAAACCGCCCTCGCCGTCAGCGCCGAAATTCACAACGCCGAAAACAGAACCCGATACCGTTGCCGGACCGGCGATATCGAATTGTCCGGTGGTGGAGCCGTCCGCGTTACCGTCGTCGGGGGTCGTGCCCACCGACAGCAGCGTGACAATGTCGCCTTCATCAGCGTGATACGTCACGCCACCGCTGCCGACCACCGTCGGGCCATCGTCGTTGAAATGGATATCGCTGCCGATCGCCACCGACTGGGTAACGGTGTCGCCGTCGTTATCGGTCACCGCGAGTTGCGCCGAGATCGTCGCGCCCAGCGTCATGGTGTCGTTCGGATCGTTGGGATTGTCGTTGTGGATCGACAGATACTGCGCAACGCTCAGCCGGCCGAGCTGGTCGATCGAGATCGCAAACGCTGCGACGTCGGCGCTGTTGCTGTTGATGTGACCGTCGTTATTGCCGTCGATGCGGCCGACGATGATTCCGCCTTCGCTGAACAGATAGATGTGATGGCCATCCGTCGTCGTCAGGCCGGAATCCACGCCGCCGTTTCCGGACGGCTGGCCGTTGATCTGCAGCGTGACCTGGTAGGTGGCCGGTTCATCCGCACCGGGGACGAACGAGCCAACCACGATCGGCGCCGAGTTGTAGGCAAATTGCGGCGCATTGCCCATATCCGGGTCATGGCCGACATGTGCCACGCCGTCGAACAGATGCGCGATCGAGCTCGACGTGGTGTCGTTACCCTGCTTTCCGGTCGTCTCGTCGATCGTGACCGTCGCGCCGGTCTCGTGGAACGAGGTGATATTCGGAATGTCGTCGGTGATATCGACCGTCAGCTTGCCGTTCAGCGTGATGCTGTCGCCGTCGCCATCGGTCGCCACGATCAGCGAGCCGAAGTCCAGACCGCTCACCACGCCCTTCGCGCCCTGCAGATCGGTGTTCTTGCCGCCACCCGCAACGTGGTCGAGTTGATCATTGAGCGTGAACAGGAAATCGCCCGACGTGTGGTTGAGCGACAACGTGAACACCGTGCGGTCGAACAGCGGCTGGTAGCCACCGAACAGGCCGTTCACGTAGGCAACGACAGTGTCGCCTACGATCGTGTAGCTCAGCGCATCACCATTCGAAGTCAGACCCAGGCCCTGCAGGGTCGAAACCGTATTGGACGCAAAGCTGAAGCCGCCTTCGCCGTCAGCGCCGAAATTCACAACGCTTGAAACCGAGCCGGACACCACCGCCGGACCGACGCCGACATCCGCCGTCGGCCAGCCCGTGAATGACCCGTCCGCATTGCCATCATTCGGGCTCGTGCCCACCGACAGCAGCGTGACGATGTCGCCTTCATCAGCGTGATAGGTCACGCTGCCGCTGCCGACCAGCGTCGGGCCATCATCGTTGAAATGGATGGCGCTGCCGATCGTCACCGACTGGGTAACGGTGTCGCCGTCGTTGTCAGTCACCGCAAGCTGGGCCGAGATCTTGGTGCCCAACGTCATGGTGTCGTTCGGATCGTTAGGATTGTCGTTGTGGATCGACAGATACTGCGCGACGCTGATCTTGCCGCTCTGATTGATCGAGATCGCAAACGCCGCAACGTCGGCGGCACTGCCGCCCGCCGTCACTCCGCCGCCATCGCCGTCGATGCGGCCGACGATGATCCCGTTCTCGTTGAATAGATAGATGTGATGGCCGTCCGTCGTCGTCAGGCCGGAATCGACACCGTCGGCAGAAATCGTCAGCGACAGCACGGCATGCGCAGGTTCGTCCGCGCCCGGCACAAAAAGACCCGCGACAATCGCGGAGTTGTTGAACGCGAACTGAGGCGCATTGCCCATGTCCGGGTCGTGACCGACATGCGCCACGCCGTCGAATTGATGCGCGATCGAGCTCGAGGTCGTATCGTTGCCCTGTTGACCGGCCGTCTCGTCGATCGTAACCGTCTTGCCGGTCAGGTCAAACGCGATGATCTTCGGGATATCGTCGGTAATCTCGATGGTCAGCTTGCCATCCAGCGCGACGGTATCGCCGTCGCCGTCGGTCGCCACAATGAGCGAACCGAAGTCGAGGCCGCTCACCGCGCCGTTCGATCCCTGCAGATCGGTGTTCTTGCCGCCACCCGGTACATGGTCGAGCTGATCGTTCAAGGTGAACAGGAAATCGCCCGAGGTGTGATTGAGCGACAGCGTGAACACCGTGCGATCGATCAGCGGCTGATAGCCGCCGAAGGCATTGTTGACGTAAGCAATGATGGTGTCGCCAACGA
>JBQCIZ010000644.1:0-2603 GCA_051953235.1 Nitrobacter sp.
GCAGCCGCTGCATTTCGGCGACTACGGCGGCATGCCGTTGAAGATCATCTGGGCGCTGCTCGACGTGCTGACCATCATCGTGCTGGGAACCGGCGTCTATCTCTGGCTGCGCCGGCGCAAGCCGGGCGAAAGCGCGGCGCGCGATCTCGTGGCCGCGGCGCGTACCACCCCGGTGCTGACATCATGACGGCGGTACGTGTGAAGCGGCAATCCGTCCGTGACATCTTCAAGTGGCCTTTGGTCATCGCCGTGCTGAGTACGATCGGGCTGTTGTCGGCGCTGCTCGGCGACGGCATTTGGGACGGCCTATCGTGGGTGGCGCTGGCGATCCCGGTGCTGCTGTACGGGATCTTTGCCCGCCGCCGCTAAGTTCCTTTTACTGGGCGGCAACGGCCGGTTGTCGAACCGGATGCGTTCCGATAGGTTCCGCGCGCATCGAACCCTGCCCCGGACCACATCGCCCGCATGCTAGGCCGCCCTAAACTCGTACTCGCCTCCGGCTCGCCGCGCCGTCTCAGCCTGCTCAATCAGGCCGGGATCGAGGCCGACGCCTTGCGCCCCGCGGATATCGACGAGACGCCGAAGCGGGGCGAACTGCCGCGCGCCTGCGCCAATCGCCTTGCGCGCGCCAAGGCGGACGCTGCGCTGAAGTCGCTGCAACTCGACGATGACTTGCGCGGCGCGTTCATCCTCGCCGCCGACACTGTGGTCGCGGTCGGGCGCCGCATCCTGCCCAAGGCCGAGCTGGTCGACGAGGCCTCGCAATGCCTGCGGCTGCTGTCGGGGCGCAATCATCGCGTCTACACCGCGATCTGCCTGGTGACGCCGAAGGGCAACTTTCGTCAGCGCCTGATCGAGACCCGCGTCCGCTTCAAGCGGCTGAACGAGGACGATATCCAGACCTACATCGGCTCCGGCGAATGGCGCGGCAAGGCCGGCGGTTATGCCGTGCAGGGCATCGCGGGCTCCTTCGTGGTGAAGCTGGTCGGCTCGTACACCAACGTGGTCGGCCTGCCGCTATATGAGGCGGTGTCGCTGCTCGGCGGCGAGGGCTTCCCGATCCGCTTCGGCTGGCTGAATGCCGGCTAAGCCGACATCGGAGGCCGGGAATGGCGCGGCGAAGCCGTGCCCGATCTGCGGCAAGCCGTCCGTCGAAGCCTCACGCCCGTTCTGCTCGGAGCGCTGCCGCGATGTCGACCTCAACCGCTGGCTGTCCGGCTCCTATGCCATCCCGGTCCGGCCGGAGGACGAGGAAGATGCGGAGTAGGGGCGGGTGACGGGCCCGACCCCGTAAATCCAGCTTTTTGCATCGAGGAGCAGCCATGGCCCGTGCAAACACTGCATGCCCTCTCCGCTGCGGCGATCAGCCGATTCACCAGCGATTTGAGCGGGATCGTAGCGGGCCGAGAAACCCGGCCTGACGGGTGGACAGGGCAGCTTCGCCTGACTATAAACCGGCGCTCCCGGCTTTTGCGCCGGGCGGCGCCCAGGTAGCTCAGTTGGTAGAGCATGCGACTGAAAATCGCAGTGTCGGTGGTTCGATCCCGCCCCTGGGCACCATTGCTCTTCCGTCCCTGGTACCATTAAACTTTGCAGCCATGCTTCGAAATTGCGCCAGGCACCCGCGTCCGCGCGTTCATGATTGCTCCCCGTCCGACGTCACCCGCCCCGCCCTCCCAAACACCGCATAGAGCGCAGGCAGCACGAACAGTGTGAGCAGCGTGGCGCTGACGAGACCGCCGATCACGACGGTGGCGATCGGCCGTTGCACCTCCGCGCCGGTACCGGTTGCGAGCGCCATCGGCACGAAGCCGAGGGAGGCCACCAGCGCCGTCATCGCTACCGGCCTCAGGCGAACCAGCGCCCCTCGATAGATTGCGCCGGATTTATCCTGTCCCTCACTGATGAGCTGTTTGACGAACGTCAGCATCACCAGCCCGTTGAGAACGGCAATGCCGGACAACGCGATAAAGCCGACCGCCGCCGAAATGGAGAACGGCAGCCCGCGCAAATAGAGCGTGAACACGCCGCCCGTCAGCGCCAGCGGAACCGCGCTGAACGCGATGAGCGCATCTCTCGTGGATCCCAGCGCGCTGATCAGCAGCAGAAAGATCGCCGCGAAGCAGACGGGAACGACGATCGCGAGCCGCTGTTTGGCCGTTTTGAGGTTCTGGTACTGCCCGCCCCAACTCAGCCAGTAGCCGGGCGGCAGCTTCAGCCCGGCTTCGATCCGGCGATGGGCGTCGCCGACCACGGATGCGATGTCCCGGCCGCGGACGTTCGCCGTCACCACGACGCGACGCTTGCCGTTCTCCCGGCTGATCTGGTTCGGGGTTTCGCTGAATTCGAATTTCGCGACGTCGCCGAGCGGCACCGTCCGCGCCGGTACCGCCGAGCCCGGAAGCAGCACGGGAAGCCGCTTCATGGCATCGACGTCCTCGCGAATGGTTTCGGGCAGGCGGACGACGATTTCGAACATGCGGTCGCCCTCAAACACGAACCCGGCCTCCTGTCCTCCGACCGCGGAGCCGATGGTGTCCTGAACGGTCGCTAGCGACAGGCCTCGACGCGCTCTGGCCTGCTTGTCGACGTTGATGTCGAGC
>JBQCIZ010000645.1:0-4433 GCA_051953235.1 Nitrobacter sp.
TCATGGCAATTCCTTCGTTGAGGGGCAATCCCTAAGCACGATCCGCGCCACCCGATCATGCGGCGTCGCCGATCATATCGCCCTGCGGCACAAAAAACAGGCCCGCAACGCGGGCCTGTCCGATCCACCATCCGCTCACCAGCGGCGATGATGGCGATGATGCCAGTGGCGGTGATGCCAGTGACGATGCCGCCAATGGCGATGACGCCAGTGCCTGCGATGATAGCGCACCTCGGTCGTCAGCTTGCCGGCGCCACCTTGCGCGGTCGTCGTGGCGATGCCCGGATTGAGCGGTGTGGCTGCCTGCGCATGCTGGGCCGGAGCCGCGACGAGCAGAAGCGCGCCGACTGCGGCCAGGCCGAGTACTTTCTTCACCTGCATGTGGTTTCTCCCTGGGATAGAACGAATCCCTAACAACGCACGCCAGCGGATGGTTCCATCGGCCCTCGTTCGCGCGGAAAGGCTAGGAAGGCAGGCGTGAATGCGACATGAATTCAGCCGCCACAATTCGGAACGAGCCGATGCTGCGGTGCGTGCCGGATAACGGCGCAAAATTTTAGGACGATAATCGAACTTGCCGTGGCGGGAGAACTATCAGCCGCGGCGCCAGTAACAATTCATGCGAGGGACGATAACCGTGCCGCTTGGCCGGAATTCCTGCACGTAATGCGCGGTGCATTCGCGAACTGCGCCTGGTCCGGGATTGTAACTTGGATAGACGCCGCGCTCGTCCTCGCGATAGATGCGGACGCGAGGCCGCCGCTTCCGGGTCTGCGTGGATACGTCGGATGGCGCCGCGCGATCCACGCCCTGCACCGCGCTTTGTGCCTGTGCGCTGCTTGCGGGCAGCATGGCGCCCGGCAAAATCACTGCCGCAGCCATGGCAATTCCTGCCACTGTCATCCTGACGCTCATTACGGTGCCCCGCTCAACCCTGTTTGCGCGTGACGGTCTCCGATTGTCGTGCCCGCGTCAACCGCATCGCCATTCCGGTTTGCAAAAAACGCTGCCGCTCTCACGAGACACGGGCTAAACAGACGTCATGTGGACGTCTGCCAAAGCCCCCTCGCTGCCAGATATGGAAGCCATGGCGCACGACGCGTTCTCGCGCCTGCCCTCGCACTTCCGCAGCCTGTGCGAGGGTCTGATCATCCGCGTCGAGGATTTTCCGACCGACGAGGTCCTGGACGCCATGAACGCCGAGAGCGAATTCGATCTGCTAGGCCTGTTCCAGGGTGTCGGACTGCCATTTCAGAGCGGCGACGACGTTGCCCGGCTGCCGAACCTGATCTGGCTGTACCGCCGCCCGATCCTCGACTACTGGGCCGAACACGACGAGACGCTGGGCCATATCGTCAGCCACGTGCTGATCCACGAGATCGGCCATCATTTCGGCCTGTCCGATGCGGACATGGAGGCGATCGAGGCGCAGGCCGGAGACTAGCCCTGCAGAATTGGGCCTTGGATCGGGGCCGGGATCGGGCTAGAAAACGGCCTCGCACAAGGAACCCTGCCATGGACAAGTTCACCACGCTGGAAGGCGTCGCGGCGCCGCTGAAGATCATCAACGTCGACACCGACATGATCATCCCGAAGCAGTACCTGAAGACCATCAAGCGCACCGGCCTTGGCAAGGGGCTTTTCTCGGAGCAGCGCTACAAGGACGACGGCTCGGAGAATCCGGATTTCATCCTCAACAAGCCGGCCTACCGCAACGCCAAGGTTCTCGTCGCCGGCGACAACTTCGGCTGCGGCTCCTCGCGCGAGCACGCGCCGTGGGCGCTGCTCGACTTCGGCATCCGCTGCGTGATCTCGACCTCGTTCGGCGACATCTTCTACAACAACTGCTTCAAGAACGGCATCCTGCCGATCCGTGTCTCGCAGGACGACCTCGACAAGCTGTTCGACGATGCCGAACGCGGCGCCAACGCGACGCTGACCATCGACCTCGCCACCCAGGAAATCCGCGGTCCCGACGGCGGCACGGTGAAGTTCGAGATCGATCCATTCCGCAAGCATTGCCTGCTGAACGGCCTCGATGACATCGGCCTGACGATGGAAAAGAAATCCTCGATCGACAGCTACGAGGACAAGCTGAAGCGCGAACGCGCCTGGGCCTGACCGCCCCTCGACAACCCGAGGTGACGCGCGTGACGCACGACGTCGTCACCTTCTGGGAAGGTCCGCTCGATGCGCTGAGGCAGCTATGTCTGCGCTCGCAGGTGGCCGCGGGCCATCGCGTCACCGTCTACAGTTTCGCGCCGATCGCCGTGCTGCCCGATGGCGTGCTCAATGCCGACGCCGGAACCATCCTGCCGCGCGCATTCGCCGAGCGGCTGCGACCGTCCGCAGCAGACGGACGCTGGCAGGGCTGGACGCCCCTGCAGTTCAGCGATTTCTTCCGGATGCGGCTTCTCGCGGAAGGCAAGGGTCTGTGGCTCGATGCCGACGTGCTGCTGCTGAAACCTGTGATGTTCGATTCCGCGCAGCCGTTCTTTGCGTGGGAAAAGCCGCGCCAACTCGGCAACTCGGCGCTGTATCTCGCGCCCGACAATCCGATCGTTACGGCCTTCGAACGCCTGATCGCGCAGGATGACCTGACGCCGGACTGGCTCGCATGGCGGCATCGCCTGACGTTCTGGCTCAACAGGATCCGCGGCAAATCGGATCGCGTCTCCGACGTGCGTGTTGCGATCTTTGGCCCCGCCGCGCTCACCGCGCTCGCACGCCGCGAGGGGCAACTGCGCCATGCGCTACCGAAGAAGACGTTCTATGCCGTACACGCCCGGCCAAAACTGTTCTTCGATCCGTCGGACTTTTCCGCACTGATCGCCGATCCCGCAATCGCTGGATTCCACATCTCGCCGAAGGGGCGCGGCAACGACCGCCCTTTCCCCGGCAGCATGCATGCGTGGGCGGCGGAGCGTTTTCCCGGTTAGGACGCCATCGCCGCAATCGCATCCGCGATCGCGATGGTGCGCTTCGCCATATCGGCATGGAGCCGCTCCACCATGCCGCCGTCGAGCTGAATCGCACCGCGCGAGGCATTTTCGGGCAACTCGAACGCCGCGATGATCTTGCGCGCCTGTGCGACTTCGGCGGCGGGCGGCGTGAAGACCGCGTTGCAGGCCGCAATCTGGCTCGGATGAATTAGCGTCTTGCCATCGAAGCCGAGATCGCGCGCTTGTGCGCACTCCAGCGCAAAGCCCTCGGTGTTGCTGAAATCGCTGTAGGGGCCGTCGAGGATTTCGAGCCCGTAAAGCCGCGTTGCGAGGATGCAATGGCTGATCATCGGCAGCATCGTCGCGCGGCCCGGCGTCATGCGAATCCGGGTTTCCCGCGCGATGTCGTTCGGCCCGAACACAAAGCCCGCCAGCCGCGATCCGGCTTCGCATGACGTCGCGGCGATTTCCTCGGCATGCAGCACGGCACGCGCGGTCTCGATCATCGCCCAGACCCGAATCGCGGGATCCGCAGCCAGATCGCGCAGCTTGCCGCTGACTGTTGCGAGATCGGCGGCGCCGTAAATCTTGGGAACCAGAATGCCGCCGGGGCACGCCTTCGCCGCCATGGCAAGGTCGTCGGCCCACCATGGCGTATCCAGCGCGTTGATGCGGATGATGATTTCGCGATGGCCAAATCCACCCGCGGCAATGGTCTCCGCGATCCGCTCGCGCGCCGAAGCCTTGGCATCGGGGGCGACGGAATCCTCAAGGTCCAGAATGATACCGTCGGCGGGAAGCTGCCGCGCCTTCTCCAGCGCCCGCGGATTCGATCCCGGCATGAATAAGAGACTGCGGCGCGGACGGATCATGAACCGTATCCTCGAGTGGACGGAACCCTAGCGGATAGCACTTGCAATCCGCCTGCGAAAGCCTTGTTCGGAGCGGCTGGCTATGGTTTCACAGCGCGGGGCAACGGATGAGGTGCGACATGAAAACTTTCCCGAAACAGTTGATCGAAGGCTACCGCACCTTCACCAGCCAGCGCCTTCCCACCGAACAGTCGCGCTATCACACTCTTTCCGAGCGCGGTCAGCACCCCGAGACCATGGTGATCGGCTGCTGCGACTCGCGCGTTGCACCCGAGACGATCTTCGATGCCGGCCCGGGCGAGTTGTTCGTGGTGCGCAATATCGCCAACCTCGTGCCGGTGTATCAGCCGGATGAAAACGCGCATGGCGTCTCGGCCGCACTCGAATTCGCGGTGCAGGTCCTCAAGGTGAAAAATATCGTGGTTCTGGGCCACGCCCAATGCGGTGGCATCAGCGCATTCATCAACAAGGCTGCGCCGCTTTCGCCCGGCGACTTCATCGGCAAGTGGATGGCGATGTTCATCAAGCCCGGCGAGGTCGTGGAGCAGCGCGATCCGGAGACGATGAAGGAATTCGCCACGCGGATCGAGAAGGCCGCGGTGTTCCGCAGCATCGAAAA
>JBQCIZ010000646.1:0-9278 GCA_051953235.1 Nitrobacter sp.
TCGATCGATGTTTCAAGACGCGTCATGAATGCATCGCGCTTCAGCCCCGGCGGCAGCGGGTCGAGAAATTCCACGGTGATCGTGCCGGGATAGCGCAGGAAGGTGCGGCGCGGCCAGCACAGACCGGAATTGAGTGCCACCGGGATGCAAGGCACGTCGCCCTCGGCATAGATCAGCGCAACGCCGCTTTTGTAGGCGGGCGGTGCGCCGACCGGCCGCCGCGTGCCCACCGGGAAAATCACGAGTTGACGCCCGTGATGCATCTCGTCTTGCGTCATACGGGCCAGCATCTTGAGCGAACGCACGCCGGCCTTGCGGTCGATGCCGATCATGCCGGCCTTCGTCAGGTACCAGCCGAAGAACGGAATCCAGTTCAGCTCGCGCTTCAGGATGAAGATCGGCTGATCGATGAAGCGAAGCAGCGCGAACGTCTCCCACATCGACTGATGCTTGGATGCGATGATCAGAGGCCCCGCCGGAATGCGATCGACGCCGAGAAACCGCACCCGCGTTCCGCAGACGACGCGCATCAGCCAGACGTTCCAGCGGCCCCACGCCTTCGCCACGCCGAGGATCGCCGCACGCGGCATCAGGAATGTCGGCGTCGCGACAAGAAGCCAGATCACCAGCGTCAGATAGAACAGGACGTTGAAGGCCAGCGAACGCAGGAAAATCATCGGGAATCCAGTTCCGTGTTGCAGGCTATCGGGCGCTGGCCGTCGCCGGCGGTCGCGGCGCAATCGCCCCGGTCGGCGGCTCGCCGATCTCCGGAGCCAGTTCGAGACCGAGATAGGCGAGGCGAACCCGTACCTCGGCGGCGAGGTATTTGACATATTCCGATAGCAAGAGCCGCAGCGTCCCGCCACTCGTCCACCACGGCTCCTCGCGCCATTTGTCACCCACCACCGCGAATGGGATCAGCGTGATGTCGGGCATCGCATGCGAGAGTTCGACGATGGCGCGGGGCATGTGATAATTCGAGGTCACGACGATCAGGGAGTGGAAGCCGCGCTCGTTGACCCAGCGCCGCGTTTCACTGGCATTGCTGCGGGTGTTCACCGCGGAGCGGTCGAGGTCGACGCAGCATTTCAACAGCGGCTGGCTCTCGGGCACCGAGCGCGAAATATCGTTGACGCCATTGGTCGGATGGACACCGGAGATCAAGAGTCGCTTGCCGTAACCGCTGGCCAACAGTTCGACCGCATCGGAAATCCGCGACGAGCCGCCGGTGAGCACCACGATGCCGTCGGCATTGCGGGCGGGCTTTGTCTCAACGCCGCGCAACTGCGACAGAAACCCGATGAAACCCACCGCCGCCCCGACGAATGCAATTCCGGCAAGGGCACCCACAGCCGCAAACAGCATTCCGCGCCGTGCGCGGCGCGGCGTTTCCGGCTGATTTTGGCGGCCCTGCTCGCTCATTCTGTCCAACGATCCTTGGTTCCCCCGACTTTAAAGCGTTTTGAGGCGAAGTGGAGTCCGGCCAGACCTCAGAGGATGCTCAGTCGATATCGTCCAGCGTCGCAAACAGCGTGCGACGGGAAGCCCACGCGGTGACCGCCGCGATCAGGATGGTCTGCGCGGCCAGCGCGAGATACCCGGAAGGCCGCAACGAGAACGTGCCCAGGAGCGCCGCGAACTGGTCGCCGACCGGCGTTCCGGAAAACCAGCTTGCGATCGATTCGGAGAATCCGAACATCAGCATCGCGGCGGCGCAACCGATCACGCCCCCCTCGAACCCGAGCCGCAGGAAATGCCGCAGAAAGCGGTTGGCGATATAGCGATCGCCGGCGCCGACGAAATGCAACACCTCGACGATCGGGCGGTTGGCCGCCATCGCCCCGCGGGTCGCGAACGAAACCGAAATAATGGTCGCAAGGATGACCAGAATAAGGATGCCGATTCCGGCGAACACCGTCGCGCCCGTCATCGACCGCATCCGGTCGATCCAGGCGCGATGATCGTCCACGCTGACCGACGGCACAACCTGCGTGACACGGCTGCGAAGACCGTCCAGATCGAGTTTCGTTCCCGGCGCGACCTGCGCCACGATCATGCGCGGCACCGGCAGATCGTCGAGCGACAGACCCGTGCCGAGCCACGGCTCCAGCAGCTTGCTCGATTCCTCCTTGGTGTAGGGCCTGACATCGACGATGCCGGGTTGCGCGCGCATTGCACTCGCCACCGCGGCCACGTCCCGCTCGATGTCACGCCCTGCAACGGGACGCACCTGGATGGTTATTTCGCTCGACACCTCGGATTGCCATTCGGCGGCGGACGCGCTGACCAGCAGCACCACACCGGTCGTGACCGACGCCAGAAACGTCATGATGGCGACGACGGCCACCAGCGCACGCCCCGCGATCGAGGCGCGCGGCACGATCGGCGACATGTTGCGCGCGCGCGCCGGCACCTGCGGGCGTTCATGCCCGAGATCCATCAGCACCCCGCGATCGTCGCCCGGATTACTCATAGATGTGCAGCCGCCCCTGATGCAGTACCAGCCGCCGTGCGTCGTACTGGTCCATCAGGGTGATGTCGTGGGTGGCGATGATGACCGCCGTACCGGATTTGTTGAGTTCGATGAATAGCCGCAGCAAGCGCCGTCCAAGAGTCGGATCGACGTTGCCGGTCGGCTCGTCAGCCAGCAGCAGTTGCGGGCGCGAGATGACAGCGCGCGCGATCGCCGCGCGCTGCTTCTCGCCGCCGGACAGAATCGGCGGCAGCGCATCCATGCGATCGCCGAGACCAACCCATTTCAGCAGATCGATCACCTCGCGCCGGTAACTCGACTCGGCGCGTCCCATCACGCGGAATGGAAGCGCGACATTCTCGTAAGTCGTCATATGATCGAGCAGGCGGAAATCCTGCAGCACGATACCGATGCGCTTGCGCAGGTTGGCGATCGCTTCCTTGTCGAGCAGCGACACATCGTGGCCGAACAGGTTCACGAGCCCCCGGGTCGGCCGCAACGACAGGAACAGGAGCCGCAACAGGGAGGTCTTCCCCGCGCCGGACGGGCCGGTGAGAAACTGGAAGGAATGGGCAGGAATCTGGAAGCTGAGGTCGCGCAGAATCTCCGGGCCGAGCCCGTAGCGCAGACCGACATTTTCGAACCGGACCAATCCTAATGTCCCGAATCCAAAGTTCGTAACCCTTTCAGCGCGTCCTCTCGCGAACTTTGGATTCGAAAGGACACTGGCAAACCTACGATCCTCGTGTGGTCATGGATCAGAAGTTCTCTTGATGGATCCTCTGCAACGGCGAAGAGAACTTCTGATCCACCACACGAGCTCCGTTCGATGCGACGCGGGATCGGACAGACAGCGACAAGAGGTCGGAAACCGCGGATTCCACGAGTTCCAGTCCCGCCGCCCCCGACCAATTCCGGTTGTGCGGCCGTTATGGTTTCCGATTCGTTAACGGTCCGCCGATAGCCTCCGGGCAGCGTCATTCCGGCGATTCGTCCATGCACATTGTCTGCCCCCACTGTACGACATCCTATGCGGTCAATCCCGCCAGTTTCGGCGCGGCCGGCCGCACGGTCCGCTGCTCGCGCTGCAAAGAAACCTGGCTGGCGACCCCGGAAAATATCCCGGCGCCGGCCCTCGCAATGGCCGGGGCCGACGACCAGAGCGACTGGAACGATCCGCAGGCTGCGACTGTCACTCCGTCGATCGAAAGCCCGCCGATCGCAAGCGAGATGCCCGAGGGGGATGAATCCCACGCCTGGACATCGCTGGCCCAGCAGGGAGCCGTCTCCGGAGAGGACGGTGAACCGCCCCTCTCGACCCACGGCTCGCGGCTCCGCGCGCTGCTCAGACCCTCGTTCGCGCCGCGCCTGCCCAAGGTGAACCTGACCACCGCTTGCGTCGCAATGGCCGCCATGGTGCTGGCGCTGGTGATCTGGCGCGTCGAGATCGTGCGGCTGCTGCCGCAAACCGCTGCGTTCTACCGGTTCGCCGGGCTGTCGGTGAACCTGCGCGGACTGGCGTTCAAGGACGTCAAGATGTCGACGGAAACCGTCGACGGCAAACCGGTGCTGGTGGTCGAGGGCTTGATCGTTTCGGAAACCCGCAAGCCGGTGGAACTGCCACGCCTGCGTTTCAGCGTCCATGACGCGCACGATACCGAAATCTATGCTTGGAACGCCGTACTGGAACAACCGGTCCTGAAACCGGGCGAGAAAGCCTGGTTCCGCTCGCGGCTGGCCTCTCCGCCACCGGAAGGCCGCAGCATCGATATTCGCTTCTTCACCCGGCAGGATGTTGCTGCGGGCGGAGCTTAACTCGTGGCGCGTGTTCTGATTGCCGACGATGACGACTCGATGCGGTTGCTGGTCGCCCGCGCCATTGCCATGGACGGGCACGAGATCGTGACAGCGCAGGACGGTGCCGAAGCGCTCGATATCCTGACGGACAACGACGGCGCCTTCGATCTGCTGCTCACCGACATCAAGATGCCCATCATGGACGGCATCGCGCTGGCTCTCTCAGCCGCCCGTGATTTCCCGGCCCTGACGATTTTGCTGATGACAGGATTCGCCGATCAGCGCGAGCGCGCGTCCGGCCTCAACGCCATCGTTCATGACGTGATTACCAAGCCGTTTTCGGTGGCCGATATTCGTGCGGCCGTCGCGAGCGCACTCACGGCACGCCAAACCAGCGCGCGCTGACCGCCGCAACTGGACGATCAGTAATCCTTGAGCAGCCGCTCGATATAATCGAGTTCGATCTTCGGCCGAGACGGATCCGCGAGGCGGCGGCGCAGCTCTTCCAGAATGCGGCGAACCCGCTGCACGTCGATTTCACCGGGAATCTTGACCGTGAGATCGTCGCCGAATTCCCGGCCGTGCAACGGCCGGCCCAGCGGATCGGTCTGATTGCCGCCGCTCTGCTGCCGGCCAGCGCGATTGCCAGGCCCGTCTTCTCCCTGTCCCTCGCCCTCGCCCTGCTGCATCGCTTCCGCAAGGCTCTGCGCACCCTTGCGCAGCGCATCGAGCGCACGGCCCTGCGCATCCACCGCGCCTTCGGCATTGCCCTCACCCAGACGTCCGTTGGCGTCGCCCATGGCGGAGTCGGCCTGACCGAGACCGTCTTCGCCGTCGCCCTGGCCATCCTGTCCTTGCTGGCCGCGCTGACCCGGCCCCATGCCGCGTTTCGCCAGTTGCTCCTGCAGCTTCTTGAGCCGATCCTGCAATGCCTGCTGATCCTGCTGCAGGCCGTTCATACCGTTCTGGCTGTCCTGCCGGTCGCCGCGGCGACGGCCACGCTGCGAATCCTGACCCTGCTTGTACGTCTTGTCGCGCAACTGCTGTTGCTTGCGGATCATGTCGCCGAGTTCGTTGAGCGACTGCTGCATGTCGCCGTCCTCGCCCTGGCCCGGCTGCGCCATCTGCAGATTCTCGATCATCTGCTGCAACTGGTCGAGCAACTGCTTGGCGGCGTCTTTGTCGCCGGAGCGCGACAGGCGCTCCATGCGGTCGATCATGTTGTCGAGGTCCTGCTGACGCATCACTTTGGTGTTGCGATCGAGCGGGCGCGCCAGTTGCTGCGGATTGTTGCGCATCTGCTCGGCCAGTTGCTGCAGGTACTTGTCCAGCGCCGCGCGCAGGTTCTCGGTGAGCTTTTTGATCTCCTCGTCGCTGGCGCCGCGCTCCAGCGCCTCCTTCAAGGCGTCTTGCGCCGCGCGCAGCGCCTTGTCGACGTCGGTGAGATTGCCGTCCTCGATGCTGACGGCGAGCGCCCACAGGCTTGCGACAACCTCGCGCAACTGGGCGTCGGTCCGCGCCTCCTCGAGTCGCTTGGTGACGCTGTAGAGGCCGAGATATTCGCCAGGCTTAGGCGTGAATACCTCCGGCGCGATCATGAGCGCATCGAGCGCGGTATAGACCTGGTTGTTCTGATTGGCGTCCAGCGCCAGGATGCGGCGCTGCTCGATCAAGGCGCGCGCCAGCGGTTTGGTGAACACCCGTTCCGGCAGACGCAGGTTGTATGGCTCGCTGTGCCCCTCATTGCCCGCCTCGTCGCGCGCGCTTAGCGTCAGCGTCACATCGGCGCCGGCATAGGGATTTTCGCTCAGATCCTTGACGGTTTGCCCGACGCCGTTACGGGTGCGGGCATTCGGCAGCACCAGCGCGAACTGCGGGGCATCGAACAACGGGCGCGGCGTGACGCCGTCCTTCGCACTATCGGTCCGGGGCGCGAAGGCCGCGTGGGCTTCGGTGATGCCGTAGTCGTCCTCCATCCGATATGACATCTGCAGCGAGCCGCGCGCCTGGCGTTCCGGCGCCTTGGCGAGTGCGATGACCGGAGCCCGATCGGGGACCGCGCTGAACTTCCATTGCGGCTGACCGGACGGCGCCCGGACGTGAGCCGTGCCATCGGCGGCGATCTTGAAATGCTGCTCGTGGGCGCCTTCGGGAATCTTTTCGGTAGGCGGCACGTCCGTGATGCCGCCGCTGACGGCGACGTCGAGATTGCCTCCGCTCGCGCGAACGATCAGCGTACTGCCCGCAGGGACCGGAAGTGCCGTGCTATCGGACGGTGCGGCATCCTTGTTGGCGGCCGACAGGATGATCGGCGGCTTGCCGGTATATTGCGGCGGCGATACCCAGGCATCGACCCGGATATTGGGTTGCGCCAGCATGCCGTTCCAGTCGAATGCCGCGGCCACCCGCTCGGTTCGTTCGCCACCGGCTGCGATGAACGTGACGACCATCAGCACGATGACCAGCCCGCGCAATGCCCAGCGGTCCTGCAGGGGCAGGCGTGGCGACGGAAGTCCGGCGCGAATGCGCTTGATCGAGGCGAGCGTACGCTCGCGCTGCGCCTGCCATAACGCCAGCGCGACCGGGTCCTGCGTCGCAACGGTATCGGCGAGCGCGGTCACGGGCCGATGGCGGATGCCGAGACCGCGATCGAGCCGGCCCAGCGCCTCTCCACGAGTCGGCCAGCGGAACCTGATGGCAGGCACTATCGCCGCAACGGCCACCAGCGCAAAGGCGAACACGCCCACAACACGCGCCCACACCGGAACGACCAGCCAGAGGCCGAGCCAGGATGCGACCAGGAACAACCCGGCGACACAGAGCAACCGCGCCAGATGCGGCCAGCCCCTCTCCCACGCAATCGCCCATTGCGCCCGCTGCAAGGCCTGCGTCAGTCGGAGCTCCGACGCCGCGCGCTGCTCGCCAGCCTGCTGTCTGGATGGATCGGGAGGTGCGCCGTTCAATCAATTCTCCGGGTTGTTGCCGAAACAGCAGCCTACCACGGCGGCGGCATTGAGGCATCGGCGGCCGGGCGATAACCCCACCCAAAACACGCATGGCACGAAGACGTGACCTGGGCGCTCCAACCGCCTAAACAGCGGATCAACGTCGTGTAAGGGAGATCGCACCATGGACATCGGGTTTATCGGTCTGGGCAAAATGGGCTTCCCCATGGCTCGCCGCCTCGTCGAGGCCGGCCACAAGCTCGTCGTTCACGACCAGCGCAGCGAGGCCGTGGAGCGCCTGGTCGCGCTCGGCGCCCGGGCCGCGAAATCACCGGCCGAGATCGCCGATCAGGTGGAGACCGTGCTGGCCAGCCTGCCGTCCCTTCAGGCCTCGCTCGAGGTTGCCACCGGCAAAGGCGGCGTGATCGAGGGCAAACGCGTCAAGCGTTTCATCGATCTGTCGACCATCGGTTCCGGAATGGCGGTCCGCATTCATGACCTGCTGGCAAAGCGGAACGTCGTGCAGATCGACAGTCCCGTCAGCGGCGGTGTCGGCGGCGCTGAAAAGGGAACTCTCGCCGTGATGGTATCCGGTCCCCGTGCGGACTTTGATGTGGTCAAACCGGCGCTCGATGTGATCGGCAAGGTGTTCTTCATCGGCGAAAAGCCGGGCTCAGCGCAGACCATGAAACTCGCCAACAACATGCTGTCGGCGACCGCGATCGTCGCGACGTCTGAAGCCGTGGTGATGGGCGTCAAATCCGGCCTCGACCCGAAAGTCATGATCGACGTCATCAACGCGGGCTCCGGCCTCAACACCGCGAGCCGCGACAAGTTTCCGAAATCGGTGCTGCCGCGCACCTTCGATTTCGGCTTCGCCACCGGCCTGATGGTCAAGGACGTCCGGCTCTGCCTCGAGGAGGCGAAATCGCTGGGTATGTCGATGGAAGTCGCCGAAGCAGTCGGCCGCCTCTGGGAAGTGGTGATCCGCGAGATGGGTGCGGAGTCCGATTTCACCTCGGCGATCCAGCCCATCGAGAAGGCGGCGGGCGTGGTGGTGGGCAAGACGAAGACTGGTTAGTTTACGTCATTGCGAGCTTGCGACAAAATTGGCGGCTGCCAATTTTGTCGCTGAGCGAAGCAATCCAGCAGGCAGAGGGCAAGAACTGGATTGCTTCGTCGCTTTCACTCCTAGCAATGACGCGACTGCTTGCGGATAGTGCTAAAGTTTATGCGGCGTCGGCTTCATCTTGAGCGCATCCGCTTCAAAACCCCGTCCCGCGCCTGATTCGTGGGTTTGCGATCCTGATTCGACATTCTCGCCACCCTCAATTGTTTTGTTGACGTTTTATGCCGCCGGAGTTGTGGGAATCGGGCACAATTACCGCGCGCAGCTTTCGCGCGCGCCGCAGGATGCGGCAATTTGCAGTCTCTAGGAGAGCAGGCCGATTCGCCCTGAACAAGTAAATCGGCTCTGCGTGTTCCCTAGATGGCGGTCCCGGTTATCCGGGGACCCGGTCTCCCCTTCCATAAGGGAGGCCGCCTAAAACTAAGCCCCTCCCACAAGGGCTTCCAACCTCCTCGCGTTCGAAAGCGAGGACACCAAGCAAGACCCTCCCGGTACACCCCGGCGAGGGTCTTTGCGTATGTAACCGCAGCGGTCACACCAAACCTTGCATCTAGCGAAAGTTCACCGCAAGCGAACTTTCTTGCCGAGCTCGATACAAAATATACCCGTCCACAATCACACAGAAATTCACAGCTAGAGCGTCAAATATTGCCAAGGAATAAATTCCTTGACAATATTCCTATCCTCCCTTAGCATCCGTTCTATCCCGCCCCACTGAGGGGCGTTGCCGGGACGCCGATTGGCGCGGGGCGGGATGCGGCGCCGGCGGGCGCGGAGCAGACGTTGCGTCGCCCCCCCGGGAGGCCTCGGGTCGCCGTCCGCCGCTACTATGAGCGGCTGCCACAGGCTGGCTGGACGCGGCACTGGCGAACGCGGGGAAATCCCGCGGGATGGCGAGCGCAAATTCGCTCGCGCCTTTGCCCGGAAGCACGGT
>JBQCIZ010000647.1:0-2223 GCA_051953235.1 Nitrobacter sp.
GATTGTTCCGATCTCGGAAGGGCGGCCCACGGGTCGCCCTTCTTGTTGAGGGCTTTACAGGAAGAAAGAACGAATTGAATTGCGCTTGAATTTGCCGTCATGGTCATGGCCGGGCTCGTCCGGGCCATCCACGTCTTTAAACCGGAAATGTTCTTAGACGTGGATCCCCGGCATAAAGCCGGGGATGACGGATCAGTTTCGATAGATCGTGTTCCAGTTGATCTGCGGCGGGCCGGTGGTGGTCCAGGGAATCGCATAACATATTGATCTGAAATAATTTCTATGATTTCGTCGCAGCGATGTTGTTATGTTATAGTATAACATATATAGAACCGGCGCTATATTTCCTTCGGTGGCCGTGAGCACATTCGCTAACTGCACGCGCGAAATATCACATAGGGATACCCGAGCGAGACATTCGACCGATGACCCATTCGCACGCACATAGCCACGGCGCGGCCGGCGCGCATCAACATGCGCCGGAAGCGCCGCATCCCGCGCAGCGGACGACGGTATCGCTGTTGCGGATGACGCTGGCGGAGCGGCTGGGTTTGGCGATCCTCCTCAGCGCGAGTCTCTGGGGTCTGGTCTGGCTGGCGATGAGGCCGGCATGAGCGCGCAACTGCAATTTCGCAACGTCACCCTCGGCTATGACCGGCACCCTGCCGTGCATCATCTCGCGGGCGAGGTGACGAAGGGCGCGCTGCTCGCGGTAGTGGGGCCGAACGGCGCCGGCAAGTCGACGCTATTTCGCGGCATCGTCGGTCTGCTCAAGCCCCTGTCGGGCACCATTGAACGCGGCGGCCTCGGCATCCGCGACATCGCCTTCCTGCCGCAAAGCGCCGACATCGATCGCAGCTTTCCGCTCTCGGTATTCGATTTCGTCGCCATGGGCCTGTGGCGCGATGCAGGCGCGTTCGGCGGCATTCGCGCGCGACGGCGCGAACGGGTGCAGCAAGCGCTGGCCGCCGTCGGCCTGACCGGTTTCGAGCGGCGCGCCATCGGCACGCTGTCGGGCGGGCAGATGCAGCGCATGCTGTTCGCGCGGCTGATGTTGCAGGACGCGCGATTGATCGTGCTCGATGAGCCGTTCAACGCTGTCGATGCCAAGACCTCGGCCGACCTGTTGCATCTCGTCGAGCACTGGCACGCCGAGGGACGTACCGTGCTGGCGGCGCTGCACGACATGGATCTGGTGCGCCATCATTTCCCGCAAACCCTGCTGCTGGCGCGCGGCGCGGTCGCCTGGGGCGATACCGCGCAGGTGCTGACGCCGGACAATCTCATTGCCGCGCGACAGATGTGCGAAGCCTTCGATGACGAGGCGGCGGCGTGCGCGGCGGAAACCGCATCGGCGCGGGCGGCCTGACCCATGGTCCACGCTCTGCTGATTACCCCGTTCACGGAATTCGAATTCATGCGCCGTGCGCTGGCCGGCGTGGTGGCGCTGTCGCTCGCCGGCGCGCCGATCGGCGTGTTCCTGATGTTACGCCGGATGAGTCTGGTCGGCGACGCCATGGCGCACGCGATTCTCCCCGGCGCCGCGATCGGCTTTCTGCTTTCCGGCCTCAACCTGTTCGCGATGACGTTCGGCGGATTGATCGCGGGCTTCGCCGTGGCGATCCTGTCCGGCGTCGTCGCGCGCAATACCGAACTGAAAGAGGATGCGGCGCTCGCCACCTTCTATCTGGCATCGCTGGCGCTCGGCGTTACGATTGTGTCGATGCGCGGCACCAACATCGACCTGCTGCACGTGCTGTTCGGTAACATTCTCGCCCTCGACGATCAGACGCTGCTGGTGATCGCGTTCAACGCCACCGTCACGCTGCTGACGATGGCGGTGATCTACCGCCCGCTGGTGGTGGAATGCGTCGATCCGGTGTTCCTGCGCACCGTGAGCCGCGCCGGCGCGCCGACGCATCTCGTCTTCATGGCGCTGGTGGTGATCAATCTCGTCAACGGCTTCCATGCACTCGGCACGCTGCTGGCGGTGGGCCTGATGATCCTGCCTGCCGGCATCGCACGATTCTGGTCGCGCGACATTACCGGCATGATCGCGGTGGCGGTGGTGAGCGCGGCGTTGTCAGGTTATGCCGGGCTGGTGCTGTCATATCACGCCGGCGTGCCGTCGGGCCCCGCGATCATTTTGATTGCCGCTGGCCTCTATGTCGTCTCGGTTTTGTTCGGCAGCGTCGGCGGCCTGTTGCGGCAGTGGTTCCCCGG
>JBQCIZ010000648.1:0-3331 GCA_051953235.1 Nitrobacter sp.
GCTGGTGCCGGGCGTCGTGCTCGGAAGTTTTGTCACTGCGCTCGCGACGCGCCGTTTCCATCTTGAGACCTACAACTCACCGCGCCACATGCTGCGCTCGGTGAGCGGAGCGGCGCTGATGGGCTCCGGCGGCGCGATGGCTTACGGATGTTCCGTCGGTCAGGGACTGACCGGCCTTTCGACGCTGGCGCTGGCTTCGTTTGTCGCCATCACCGGTATTGTCGTCGGCGCCGCGATCGGCCTGCGCGGTCCGTTGCGCGTTCAGGCGTTGGCCCCGTCGCAGGATTCAGCTTCGCCCGCGCATTGAGCGGCCTTAACTCTGCCGCGGGTGCTGCAGGGCCTCGAAATATCTCTCCAGAAGCTTTTCACACTGCAGGCGGTTTTCAGCGCCCGGCTGCAGGATCTGCCGCATCACCAGTCCGTGGGTGAAGATCATCAGTTGTTCGGCCATGACGGCGGCGTCCGGAAATGACGGAAGTTGTCCGGCCTTGACCGCGTCCTGGATCAGCAGGGTCCAGGTCGCCTGCTGCTTTTCAAACCGCCGGTTCTGATGTTTGCGCAACTCCGGGTTACGCGTGCCGGCTGCCGCGCAGTTGACCCAGAAACGCCAGAAACGATCGGTGGATGACTGAAAAATATGACCGAACGCAAAGGCCTTGAGTTTGTCCAGCGGCGAGGCCAGGGCGTAGTCGCTGTCGCCGGGGGTCAAATAGGCCGCCTGCAATGCGGCCATGATCAGCTTGTGCTTGTTGCCGAAATGATAGTTGATCGTGCCGGTGCTGACGTTGGCACGATCGGCGATCTGCCGCATGCTCGCGCCATCGATTCCGTTTTCCGATATCACCGTGTACACGGTACCCAGCAAGTCCTTGCGCCGTTGGACTCGGCCCGGCCGTTTTCTGGCCGTGGCTTTCGCTTTTTTTCTCATATCCCCAGCGTCCGCTTCCCACTCCCAGCGTCATCACTATAGGTAAAACGTTTTTGCTGTACAGCAGCGACGAACGTCTGATGCGGGATAACTCGGTTGCGTTGCGAGGAGAACGACGAAAGTCGAATGCATCGCGTTGTGATATGCGATTCAGCCATATTTCACGGCGATGAAGTTGAATCCGGACCGTGCCGATGCGCGTCAATTCGCAACGGTTGTGTGTCATCGATCCGTTGCGCGCGTGACGATGCGGATTTCCGAAGTCAGTGTGCGATGAACCGGGCACTTGTCGGCGATTTCCATCAGCTTCTGACGTTGTTCCGCATCGAGCGCGCCCTCCATCGCGATGTCGCGCTCGATCTGATCGAGCACGCCAACTTGGGTCTCGCATTCGGCGCAGTCTTCGGCGTGAATCTTGCTGTGCCGCAGCATCACGGTTACGCGATCCAGCGGGAGTGTCTTTCTGTCGGCGTACAGGCGCATGGTCATGGACGTGCAGGCGCCCAGCGCGGCTAGCAAATAGTCATAAGGACCGGGTCCCGTGTCTTCGCCACCGGCGGAGACGGGTTCATCGGCGATCAAGCGATGAGGCCCGACGGTGACGGTTTGCTGGAACTTGCTGTTGCGTGTTTCCTGAACCACAACGCTGCGCGGGGCATCTTCTGGAGCAACTGTTGACGCTGGTTCGAGGTAGCGCTGCGCCCAGGATGCAATGACGTCGGCGACATAGCTGGTATCGCGCCTCTGGGTCAGGAGATGATCCGCACCCAGCAGCGATATGAAGCTCTTGGGGTGTTTTGCTGCTGCGAAAATATGGGTGGCATTGTCGATTCCGACGGTATCGTCGGTCGGTGAGTGCATGATCAGCAGTGCCTTGTGCAGCTTTGCGACTTGGCCCATCAGATTGTGTTCAGTGATATCGTCGAGAAACTCGCGTTTGATATGGAAGGGGCGGCCGGCAAGCGAGACCTCGACCTTGCCTTGCGTCTTGATGTCCTCGATACGATCGGAAAACAGGTGCGTGACGTGCGCGGGATCGGAAGGCGCTGCGATGGTCGCAACCGCTTTCGCTTCGGGAATTTGCGCGGCCGCCGCAAGGATGGCCGCGCCGCCGAGGCTGTGGCCGATTAGAAGTGCCGGCGCCTTCCGGGTCTGGCGCAAGTGATCCGCCGCCAGAACGAGATCCGCGATATTGGAGGAAAACGTGCTGTTGGCGAATTCACCTTCGCTTGCCCCGAGCCCGGTGAAATCGAACCGAAGCACCGCAATGCCGCGCGCGACCAGGCCGGCGGCGATCCGCTTCGCCGCGAGGACGTCCTTTCCGCAGGTGAAGCAGTGCGCGAACAGCGCATAGGCGATCGGATCGGCATCGGGAAGATCGAGCGTGGCTGCAAGCTTGAGACCATCCGATCCGGAAAACTGAAAACGCTCGCTCGGCACAGCCGGCCTCCTTGTTCGATCTCTATTTCAATGACGTGTCAGTCGCCCGAGTAGCGCTGCTCCTGCCACGGATCGCCGCGATGATGATAGCCGCGAACCTCCCAGTATCCGGGCGAGTCCTCGGCGAGGAATTCAATGCGCTGCAGCCACTTGGCGCTTTTCCAGAAATAGAGATGCGGCACCACGACGCGCACCGGGCCGCCATGATCGCGCTCCAGCGGTGCGCCTGACCAACTATGGGCGAGCAACGCGTCTTCTGCGGCAAAATCCTCTAACGTCAGGTTGGTGGTGTAGCCATCATAGGATTTCAGCACCACGTGGCGCGCGTCGTCGCGCGGCCGCACGGCCATCAGGAGATCGCGGGTGGCGAGGCCTTCCCATATATTGTCGTAGCGGGACCATGTGGTGACGCAATGGATGTCCGACACGAATTGCGTCTGTGGCTGCGCCAAGAATTGTGTCCAGTCCCAGAAGATCGGGGTCTCGACCGCGCCATAGACATCGAGCCGCCAGCGCTCGCGCGAAATATTCGGCGTAAGGCCGAGATCGAGCACCGGCCAGTCCCTAGTCAGATGCTGCCCGGGTGGCAGGCGCTGGTCCTCCGGGCGCGACACCCGGCCGGTCAGGAATTTGCCTTCGCGCGCCCAGCGCTCCTTGCTGCGTGTGAGTTTGCTGGGCGGCGGTTCGTTCTCGTCGGTCATGGCAGCATCATTCGTGGCGATGCATCGCCGAGGCATGCTTGGTATCGCGCATCGTCGTGTAGATCAGCAACGATATGAAGATCATGCCGGACAGATAATAATAGAACCAGCTCTCGTGGCCGAGACTCTTGAAATAGAGCGCGATCGCCGGCGCGGTGCCGCCGAACAACGACACGGTGATCGCATAGGGGAGCCCGACGCCTAGTGCGCGGACGTTGGTCGGGAACAACTCGGCCTTCACGATGGCGTTGATCGAGGTGTA
>JBQCIZ010000649.1:0-8586 GCA_051953235.1 Nitrobacter sp.
CGAAAGCGCCGGATGGTTTCGGTGACAAGCTGAAATTCGGAAATCGGCACCAGATCGAGCGAGCGCATGTCGAGCAGCGTGCGCTGGGTTTCCGCATCGAAAGATCGGATCGATTCCAGAGAGTCGCCGAAGAAGTCGAACCGCACGGGTTGATCGAGGCCGGCCGGAAACAGGTCGAGGATACCGCCGCGCACGGCATATTCACCGGGTTCACGAACCGTCGAGGAGCGGTTGTAACCATTGTGCTCCAGCCACGCGACGATCGAGTCCATCGGCACCACGTGGCCTGGCGCGACAGACAAGGCCTGCGAGGCAACCACCTCGCGTGCAGGTACGCGCTGCAGGATCGCGTTGACCGTCGTCAGAACGATCAGCGGCGTCTCGCTGCCGGTGAGGCGGGACAGCCGCGCCAGCGTGGTCAGCCGCTGGGCGAGAATGCCGCCATGTGGCGAGACCCGGTCATAGGGTTGGCAGTCCCAGGCCGGGAACTGCATCACCGACAAGTCGGGCGCGAAAAACTCCAGCGCCCGGGCGAGCTGCTGCATGCGCGGGCCGTCGCGGCACACCACGGCGAGGCTAACGGCCGAAGCCTGCCGTCCAGCCTTGGCCTTGATCGCACGCGCGAGATCGGAAACCACAAGCCCTTCCGCGCCCTCGGCAACATTCGCGAGGGTCAGGGGACGGCCGGGCGACAGCAACTCCGCCGGAGATCGGACAACCGCCATCACGCCTCTCGCCCGGGCTGAAATGACTTGATGCGATCAAACAGCGCGGTCCGGTATTCAGGAGCGAGCAAGGCATCGCTGCTCAGGGCGGCATAGAGGTCCGGGTCCGGAACCTCGATCAGGCTTTCAAGGTCGGACAATTCCGCGTCGCTCAGCCCGGCGATTTCCGCGTCGGCGAACCGGCCCAGAATCAGGTCCATCTCGCGTGTACCGCGGTGCCAGCAGCGAAACAGCAGCCGCTTGCGCCGGTCATCCAAGCCGCCGCTCGATCGTGTCGATCCCGTCATTTCCCAAATCCATCCGAACGCCAAAAGCCCGGACGTGCCGGGCCGGGATGATATAGCGTCAGCGGTCGAGGATGTCAGCACCCGTTCGCGCATTGCATAATCCGCAAATTGCATTCAAGGCTTTCGAGCGCCGGTTCACCCTTTCGAGTCGTTTCATGCGCCCTGTCCTGCTCAATCCTCTTTTCGCGCCGGTCACGAGCCTGTCCGGCGTCGGTCCGAAGCAGGACAAGCTGTTCCGTTATTTGCTCGGGCGGGACGAAACCCCGCGGCTGATCGATCTGCTGTTTCACCTGCCCGCGAGCGTGATCGATCGCAGGGCGCGGCCAAAAATCCGTGACGCCGTTCCCGGCACGGTTGTGACGCTGGAAGTGACCGTCGACCGGCATCGGCCTGCACCGCCCGGCCGCTCGCGCGCACCGCATCTTGTCTACGCCAGCGACGAGACCGGCGATGTGGTGCTGACCTATTTTCGTGCTCAGCCCGGTTACGTCGAAAAGCTGTTGCCCGTTGGAGCCAAGCGCTACGTCTCCGGCACAGCCCAGATGTTCGACGGCACGCTCCAGATCGTCCATCCGGATCGTGTGGTCGACGAGGCCGGGCTGGCAAAACTCACAGGCATCGATCCTGTTTATCCCCTCACCGAGGGCCTGGCACTGGGATCGCTGCGGCGCGCGGTTGCGCAGGCTCTGCAAAAGCTGCCCGAACTGCCGGAATGGATCAGCCCGGAGATTTTGCGCCGGTGCGATTTCCCGTCGTGGGCGGGTGCCCTTCATCGCGTTCATGTCCCCACGAAATTGACCGACATCCTGCCCGAAGGGCCATTCTGGTCGCGGCTGGCTTTCGATGAACTGCTTGCTGGACAACTGGCGCTCGCACTCGTCCGCGCGCAGCTTCGCCGTCCGGCGGGAAGCCGCCACGCCGGAGACGGTCATCTCCGCAGCAAGATCATCGATGCGTTGCCTTACGCCCTCACCGCCTCGCAGCAACAAGCCACTGCCGCGATCAGCGAGGATTTGCGGCAGCCCGTCCGGATGTTGCGGCTGCTTCAGGGCGACGTCGGTTCCGGCAAGACGGTCGTTGCATTGCTGGCGGCTGCGGCTGCGGCCGAGGTCGGAAAGCAGACTGCGCTGATGGCGCCGACCGAAATCCTCGCGCGCCAGCATATCAAGACTATCGCACCGCTCGCCGAACGCGCAGGTCTGCGGGTAGCCATCCTGACCGGCCGCGAGAAAGGCAAGGAGCGGCGCGAGATCGTCTCGCGGCTCGCCAACGGCGACATCGACCTGCTCGTCGGAACGCACGCAGTCATACAGGACGACGTCGTGTTCAAGGCGCTGGCGCTGGCGGTCGTGGACGAACAGCACCGTTTCGGCGTGCGTGAACGCCTGGCGCTGACGGACAAGGGTGACGCTGTGGATGTGCTGGTCCTGAGCGCCACGCCGATCCCGCGCACGTTGGTGCTGACATATTTCGGCGACATGGACGTGTCCGAACTGCGAGAAAAGCCGGCCGGCCGACAGCCGATCGATACTCGCGCGGTACCTCACAGTCGACTGAGTGAGGTGATCGATGCGGTTGGCCGCGCCGTCAAATCAGGAAAACTGGTTTACTGGATTTGTCCGCTGGTGGAAGAATCCGAAACCATCGATCATCTGACCGACGCGGAACAGCGATTTGAAAGCCTCAAACAGCAGTTCGGTGACGAGGTCGGCCTCGTCCACGGCAAGATGCGCGGCTCTGACAAGGACCGAGTGATGGCGCAATTCGCCGCCGGCGACATTAACGTTCTGGTGGCGACGACCGTCGTCGAGGTGGGCGTCGACGTACCGGCCGCGACGATCATGGTCATCGAAAACGCCGAACGGTTCGGACTCGCGCAGTTGCACCAGCTCCGGGGCCGGATCGGCCGCGGCTCGGAGCCGTCGACCTGTCTGCTGCTTTATCGCGAACCGCTCGGCGAGATGTCCAAGGCTCGGCTGCAGGTCATCCGCGAAACCACCGACGGCTTCCGCATCGCCGAGGAAGATCTGAAACTGCGCGGCGAAGGCGATGTACTCGGCACCCGGCAGAGTGGTCTCCCCGGCTATCGCATCGCCCGCTCGGACGTACACGCCCAACTCATCACGCAGGCGCGCGACGAAGCCTTACGTATTTTAAAAAACAATCCGAAGCTGACGGGTGAGCGTGGCGAAGCGCTGCGCTGCCTGCTCTACCTGTTCGAGCGCGACGAAGCCCTGCCCCTGATTGGCGCGGGATGAGTTTCAGTCGACCTTGGCCACCGTCGGGGCAAGGGTCGACGCATTCGCAACACGCGCGGCATTCGCCATGCCGGCAAGCGGGGCGACCTTCTTCTGGGAGTCCGAACCGGGCTGCACGACGCCGGCAGACATGATCAGGGTCGCGGCATCTTCCGTGCTCATCTCGATCTCGATGATCTTGGATTTCGGAACATAGAAGAAGAAGCCCGTGGTCGGGTTAGGCGCACAGGGCAGGAAGACCGAAATGTGCTCTTCCTCTCCCGGAAGGCGCGCGGCGATGTCCGCGTTCGGCACTTGGGAAATCAGGACGATCGACCACATCCCGGGTGATGGAAACTCAACCAGGCCGACCTTGCGAAAGCTCGATCCCGAACCGGAGAACAGCGTTTCAAAAACCTGCTTCAGACCGCGATAGATCGCGCGCACGACGGGCATCCGTCCGAGCAGCCTCTCGCCGAGATCAACGAGAGTCCGTCCGATCAGGTTGTGCGCGAGGAAGCCCAGAAGCGTCAGCGCAAACACGGCCACAACAAGCCCAGAGCCAGGCAGACCGAACGGAAGATAGGTTTCCGGCCGGTACGACGCCGGAACGAACGGGCGGACCAGATTGTCGACCCAGTTCACGAACCACCAGGTCAGGTACAGCGTAATCGCGACCGGGCCTGCGACGATCAGGCCGGTGAGAAAGTAATTGCGGAACCGGGCCATGAATCCGCGCGGCGCCTCGGGGGGCGGTTCTGCCGCCGGCAAGGCTGTGGAAGGCGGTTCGTCACGAGTCATCACGGTTCCAGATCGTTCAAATGAGGCAATATCGGCCTGCGTCCCCAATATGGGGCATTTTCGCAGGTTTTGCACGGCCCGCACAGACGGTCATCTGCCGCGGACGCCTCTCTTATTCGACTGTGACGGATTTTGCCAGATTGCGCGGCTGATCGACGTCCGTGCCCATGACAACGGCGGTGTGATAGGCGAGCAATTGCACTGGAACCGCGTAAACCAGCGGGCTGAACGTCGCGGCCATGTCGGGCAGCGTAATGGTGATCAGGGAGTCGACAGTCGCCTCGGCCGCGCCCTTCGCGTCCGTCATGAGGATGATGTTGCCGCCCCGCGCCGCAACCTCCTGCATGTTGGATACGGTTTTCTCGAACACGCGATCGTAGGGGGCGATCACCACGACGGGCATGGTCTCGTCGATCAGCGCGATCGGCCCATGCTTGAGCTCGCCCGCGGCATAGCCCTCCGCATGGATATAGGAAATCTCTTTCAACTTGAGCGCGCCCTCGAGCGCGAGCGGATAACTCGTGCCGCGACCGAGATACAATACGTCCTTCGATTTCGACAATTCGCGCGCCAGCCGTTCAATCTGCGGTTCGGTGGTTAGCGCCTCCGACATCAGGCGCGGGATTTCCACCAAACCATGCACGAGCTTGGCTTCGTCTTCGTCGGACAATTCGCCGCGCGCCTTGCCGGCCGCGATCGCCAGCGACGCAAGCACCATCAACTGGCACGTGAACGCCTTGGTCGACGCTACTCCGATCTCCGGACCGGCCAGGGTCTGCAGAACCGTCCCGCTTTCGCGCGCAATCGTCGATGTCGTGACGTTGACGACCGACAGCGTATGAAGCCCCTGCTCCTTGGCATAGCGGAGCGCTGCGAGCGTATCGGCGGTTTCCCCGGACTGCGAAATGAAGATGGCGAGATCGCCCTCGCTGAGCGGCGCTTCGCGATAACGAAATTCGGATGCGATATCGATCTCGACGGGCAGCCGGGCCAGACGTTCCAGCCAGTATTTGCCGATATAACCGGCGTAGCTCGCGGTCCCGCACGCGGTAATCGAAACCCGCTTGATGTCACGGAAATTGAACGGAAGATCGACCGGCAACGACACCCGCTCCGTCGCCATATCGACGTAGCGTGCGAGCGTATGGCCCACGACTTCGGGCTGTTCGTGGATTTCCTTTGCCATGAAGTGGCGAAAGTTGGCCTTGTCCACCAGCGACGTGGACGCGCTGTGCCTGACGGCGTCGCGCTGAACGATGGCATTCTCCTGATCGTAGATGGTCGCGCCCTTGCGGGTCAAAACCGCCCAATCGCCGTCCTCAAGATAGCTGATCGTATCGGTGAACGGACCGAGAGCGATCGCATCCGATCCCAGATACATCTCGCCGTCGCCATAGCCGATAGCCAGCGGCGGTCCGTTGCGGGCGCCGATCAAAAGATTGTCGTCGCCGGCGAAGATAAAACCGAGGGCGAATGCGCCGCGAAGCTGCGATAGCGCGGCCCGGACGGCTTCGACCGGATTTATGCCGGCGGCCAGGTAGCCATCGACGAGATGCAGGACGGTCTCGGTGTCGGTCTCGGTCTTGAATACCGCACCTTTTTTCTGCAGCTCCTCGCGCAGCTCGCGGAAATTTTCGATGATGCCGTTATGGACCACGGCGACCCGCGCGGTTGCATGGGGATGCGCGTTGTTCTCGGTCGGCTTGCCGTGCGTCGCCCAGCGCGTGTGTCCGATCCCGGTGTGCCCGCTCAGCGGCTCCGCCCGCAAACGCGTTTCCAGATTGCGGAGTTTCCCCTCGGCACGGCGGCGCTCCAGATGAGACCCCTCGAGGGTCGCGATGCCGGCGGAGTCGTAGCCGCGATATTCGAGGCGCTTGAGCGAATCGACCAGTTGATCGGCGACCGGACCGCGTCCCAAAATTCCGACAATGCCGCACATGCGGGTGAATATCTCCAAGATCGTGGAAAAATTGCAAAAAAAGCGCTCGCCCCTCTTAACGACAATCGGGGAACGCCGGGACTCAATAATTATTGCCGATTGCGACAGGGTTAAATCGAAATCAGCGGATCCGAAAAGTCACGGCCGCAGACTTCACAGTTAACCCCCCGGCAACCCTAACTGCCCTCGCCATTCGGCTTCAGCCGTAGCGGACCAAACGGATGGGCTACTGCGTACAATTTTATCGATTTCTGCAACGGGCCCCCAAAATATTTCTGAGACAGTGGCACCCAATCGACGAGGATGCCATGAGTGAAGTTGAATTTGATCAGTTGCTCGATGCTGTGAGCGCAGTGGTTGCCAATGACCTCCGGCCCGACACTTGTCACGATTGGCCTGATTTCATCGGGATGACCGAGGCCGCAAACGACAACGACATCGCATGGCCAATGATTCCATTTCCGGCCGGCTGGAACGCGGTCTGCTGACGCAATCCCGGCAGGCATTGGGGATGAGATCAATAGCGATATAACAGCGGCCCGATCGGCTGATCCGAACTGATCATCTGGCTCTCGCTGCGCTCTCAACTATTCAAACGCCCTCCCTCCTCATTTTCGCTTCGGACCACGAGGTGGCCGCACGGTCTTCGCGCGGCAATTCGACCTTGTCTTGATCGGCGCTGCCAAGACGGCCACATCCGCGAATCCGTTACGGCCCTTGGCGCGACGGACAGTTTCCGAATCAAATTCCTCGCAACTTATTTCAATTCGAAGGCGTTTCGATAAGTTGCTAGAATAATCCGTGGCTTCTGGAAATCGCTAACCGTCTGCGCCGAGGTAAACCATGCAATCAGTCAAATACAGGTTGTTCGAGCGAGGACTGGCTCCGCGTCGGACCAAGCTTGAGATGCCGGGATGGGCCGGCAAACCTGAGCCGCGTCGCGACGGCTCTCACGAATACGCTTGGCATTGCATGCCGTTTACCGAGGGCGCTCAATACGGCATCGAGATATTTTATCCTTACGCGAACGAACTTCATGTCACTCAAAAGCACGGTCAGGTTGTTCTTGACGGCGATTTTGGACCTGCCCCCGAAACCGACTTGCAGTGGCCGCCATTTCGCAAGTTTGGTGAGAACTACTACACATACCAGCTTCTTATGGATCTCCAGGTATCGGAAGACATGGCGGTGCGAACGGAGCCACACCCGCGCTACTACACTTCGCCCGTGGACGACGTCCCCCTCGCCGTACCGGCACTCCTACGAACCAGCTGGTGGCCGATGATCTCGTTTATCGTGTTCAAAGCCCCCCCGCCGGGCGTAACCCATGTGTTCAGGCCCGGAGAGCCCATGCTCCAAATCCTGTTCCTGCCGGCAGAACCGCAATTTGAGCTGGTGCCCATGACGATCGAAGAGGCTGCGGAACGAGAAATGCGCGGCCGACGCATTCACGCCAGCCGCGACACCCTTTCGAAAGACACCACGTGGATATCGTCCACCGATACGGTCTTTGACGGAACATACCGTCACATTCTGCGCGCCGCCAAAGCAAAGGCGCAGAATGATCCGAGTTGACGAAGCCGCTAGTTAACGAACGACCACACCGCCAACGCCGGGCACACCGATGAACGCGCCGCGATGGTGGTGGTGATGGTGGTGGTGGTGAAACCGACGCCAATGATGATGATGGTGGTGGTGATACCGACGCCAGTGATGGTGATGGTGATGGTGATGGTGATGGTATTGCGCCAGTTGCACTTCTCCACCGGCCTTCGCATCGAGTCGCGCATTGTCTGAGGCAAGCGCCTCAGTCGCATTCGAGATCGGTGTCAGCAGATCGGCATAAGATTGCACGGAAAGAGAATCATTTGGCGTTTGAGCCGGGCCTGTCGACGCCTGTGCACCGCCAATCGTTGCAACAGCCGCTACGGCACCCAACAATCCAGCAATTTTCTTGTCCATCCTCTCCTCCAGTCAATCATGTCCGCGCGATTTGCGCCTACGTCGCCCCGCTACTTTCAACTCACGGAGCATTGGGAGGTTCCACTGATCTCGATTTTGCGTCCGCGAGGCGCAAGCGCTAGATAGCATGGCCCGCGCGTTTACGCGGTGCGTGATCCTATGAAAAATGGAAGCGAGCGCCGGCGGGATTGCATGGCGACGTCTCTAAAATTACTATGTATTTCAATATGTTGTGGAGGCCACGACCAGAATTGAACTGGTGTACACGGTTTTGCAGACCGTTGCGTAACCACTCCGCCACGTGGCCCCGTAAGGGCGGAGCAATATAGGGGATCAACGGCTTAAGCAACCCCGACGGGGCAGTTACACCTTCGCAGCTCCAAGGTATCGGCCAAGCACCTCCTCGGTCGCACCTGATACGGTGATCCGCCCCTCCTCCAGCAGGATGGCGCGGTTGCAGGTGCTCCTGATCAGATCGAGATCGTGCGAGGCCAGCACCAGGATGCCGGCGCGCGCCACGATCTCATCGAGCCGCACCCTGGCTTTGTTCCGGAACTGCTGGTCGCCGACGCCGATCCATTCGTCGAGCAGCACGATCTCACCCTCGACGGCGGTGGCAACCGCGAAGATCAGGC
>JBQCIZ010000650.1:0-2076 GCA_051953235.1 Nitrobacter sp.
ATGCCGTCCAGACGACCGCTCACGCCCTGCGCTCTGGCGACAGCCACGGCTCCGGCTCTTCAGTCAACCTCTCCGAAAGTGACCGCTCATGAATCTGTTCAGGCGACCCGCCACGCACTACGGCAAGACCCTGCAGCCCGAGACCCCATACCAGAAGGCCGCACAGGTCTGGGATGAGCGTATCGGCTCAGTCCGCGTGCAGGCCAAGAACTGGCGGCTGATGGCCTTCGGATCGCTGATCCTGTCGGTCGGCTTTGCATCGGCGCTGGTCTGGCAATCCGCACGCGGAACCGTCGTGCCGTGGGTGGTGCAAGTGGACAAGCTTGGGCAGGCGCAGGCCGTGTCGCCGGCCACCGCTGACTACAAGCCGACCGATCCGCAAGTGGCGTGGCATCTCGCCCGCTTTATAGAGCAGGTCCGGTCGATCCCCGCCGACCCGATCATCGTGCGGCAAAACTGGCTGCGCGCCTACGACTGGACGACCGATCGGGGTGCGGCGGCGCTCAACGACTACGCTCGCACCAACGACCCCTTCACCAAGGTCGGCAAGCAGCAGATCGCCGTCGAGGTCTCCAGCGTCATACGCGCGTCGGCGGCTTCCTTCCGCGTCGCCTGGACCGAACGTCACTACGAGGATGGCCAGCTCGCCACCACCGAACGATGGACCGCGATCCTCACCATCGCGATCCAGCCACCGCGCGACGCCGAACAGCTGAAGGCCAATCCGCTGGGCATCTACGTCAACGCCATCAACTGGTCGCGGGAGATGAGCCAATGAGCGGACTTCTGCCTCAGCGAAATGCCGGGCGCAAGATTATGTCTTTCCGTAAATCCGCGATCGCGACCGTCCTGCTCTCGGCAACGATGCTGGCAAGCTGCGCCACCTACAAGCCGCCTGAGATAAGCTATGACGCCGATGTGCCGCCATTGCCGGCTGTGCCCGCATCCGTTGCCGGCGATCGGCCGAAGCCGCTACACATCCCGCCTGCATGGACGGCGGCGAAGGGCGGTAAAGCGGCCGATACGCCAACCGGCCGCGTCGAAAACGCCAACGCGGCAGCGCGCGTGCAGCCGCGCCGCGAAGGCTAGTACAACGCGATCCAGATTTATCCGTGGAGCGATGGCGCGCTCTATCAGGTCTATGCCGCGCCCGGCCAGATCACCGACATCGCGCTGGAGGCAGGCGAGAGCCTGACCGGGGCGGGACCGATCGCGGCCGGCGACACTGCGCGCTGGATCATCGGCGACACCGAAAGCGGATCGGGCATCAGCCGGCGCGTCCATGTGCTGGTAAAACCCTCGCGCGCCGACATCACCACGAACCTCGTCATCACCACCGACCGGCGCACCTATATGGTCGAGCTGCGCTCCGGCGAAAAGCCCTATATGCCGGCGGTGGCCTGGGCGTATCCCCAATCGCCAGCAGATCGACACCACGTTGTCCCGGCAACGCCGGTCATCCCGGCCGCGGCCGCGCGCAATTATCGTTATGGGCTGACCGGCGACACCCCGCCGTGGAAGCCGGTCGCTGTCTATGACGACGGCCGCCGGGTCTATGTCGAGTTTCCCCGCGGCATCATACAGGGCGAGATGCCGCCGATCTTCGTGCTTGGCGCGGATGGCAAAGCGCAGATCGTCAACAGCCGCGTCTACCACAACATCCTGATCGTCGATCGCCTGTTCGGTGCGGCCGAATTGCGCCTTGGCAGCGGCAACCAGCAACAGACCGTCAGGATTGTCCGCACCGATGCGAGGCCATCGTCATGACTGGCACTGAAAACAACGCCGAGCCAATGCGGCTTCGAGCCGAACCGCCACGCGTCACGCGGCTGTCGCGCAAGGTACTCGCGAGCCTTGGTGCCGTCGCCCTGGTCGGGGTCGGCGGCGCTCTGATCTACGCGCTCCAGACCCGTGATGCCGGCAAGAGCACCGAAGAACTCTATTCAACCGACAACCGGCAGACAGCCGATGGTCTCGCAGGATTGCCGCGCGACTATACCGGCCCGGTGCTCGGTCCCGCGCTGCCGGGCGATTTCGGACGGCCAATCCTCGACGCGCAGAACCGGGGCCAGCCCA
>JBQCIZ010000651.1:0-8836 GCA_051953235.1 Nitrobacter sp.
CGGCCTCGACGATTTCAACGGAAGCTGACATGAGCGAAGCGATCAAAACCGATGTGCTGATTATTGGCGCGGGTCCGTGCGGACTGTTCGCCGTGTTCGAACTGGGCCTGCTCGACATGAAGGTGCATCTCGTCGATATCCTCGACAAGATCGGCGGCCAGTGCGCCGAGCTCTATCCGGAGAAGCCGATCTACGACATCCCCGGCATCCCGCTCGTCACGGGGCAAGGACTGACCGAGGCGCTGATGGAGCAGATCAAGCCGTTCAGTCCGACGTTCCATCTCAACGAGATGGTGGAGTCGATCGAGAAGATCGGCGATCCCGGCTTCCGCGTCACCACCGACGCCGGCAAGGTGTTCGAGTGCAAGGTCGTGGTGGTCTCCGCCGGCGGCGGCTCGTTCCAGCCGAAGCGTCCGCCGGTGCCGGGCATCGAGGCTTATGAGAACACTTCGGTGTTCTACGCCGTGCGCAAGATGGAGCACTTCCGCGACAAGGAAATCCTGATCGTCGGCGGCGGCGACTCCGCGCTCGACTGGACGCTCAACCTGCATCCGCTGGCGAAGCGCATCACGCTGCTGCACCGTCGCGACGACTTTCGCGCAGCGCCTCACAGTGTGGAGCAGATGCGCAAGCTGGTTGCCGACGGCAGGATGGATCTGAAGATAGGTCAGGTCACGGAGCTGGAAGGCAACAACGGCCAGCTCGCGGGTGCGCATGTGAAGGGCAACGACAACGCGATGTCGAAGGTCGCCTGCGATACCATGCTGCCGTTCTTCGGACTGACGATGAAGCTCGGCCCGGTCGCCAACTGGGGTCTGCAGCTCGAGAACAATCTCATTCCGGTGGAGACCGCGTCGTTCGAGACCAACGTGCCCGGCATCTTCGCGATCGGCGACATCAACACCTATCCCGGCAAGCTGAAGCTGATCCTCTCCGGCTTCCATGAGGGCGCGCTGATGGCGCAGAAGGCGCATCGCTACGTCTATCCGGACAAGCGGCTGGTGTTCCAGTACACGACCTCGTCGTCGAGCCTCCAGAAGAAGCTCGGGGTGAATTGATAGCGCCGTTTTCACCCGCAAAAAGTCTTGCGGCAAACCCAAGGCAACGGCGCTTTCGTCTGATTTGATGCGGCGAAGTGGCGGCAGTGGCGTGGCCAAACCGGGGCGAATGCCGCTTGCGGCCGCTGTCATGAAATGACCCAGGAATTACGGAATTAATTCCTAAATCGTGTCATAAATTTGCCCTGCGGCCAACGCGCGCCAAACCTCTTATGGAACCAAGGTCGCGATCTCGGGTTCTCAAACACCGCCGTGCGCTGAGGAGCGGCGACGCTTTGGGGATTTCTTGATGCATGCTTTGACAGATTCACGCGGCCCGGACGGTAGTTCTCCGCCGGGACTTCGGATGCGGTTGCGTAAAGCGACAGCCGCCGCGCACCAGGCACTCGATACACAGGTTACGCACTCCCAGTTGGCGGACCTGACCGACTATCGGCATTTTCTCGAAGCGAGCGCTGCGGCACTGATCCCTCTCGAAGCTGCACTCGAGGATTCGGATGTAAGCGCGATCGTCGATGACTGGTGTGATCGGACGCGTGCGAATGCCATCCGCATCGATCTCGCGCGTGTCGGCGGACACGTCCATCCCTTGCCACCGGTCAAGCGCCTGGGACGTGCCGAAATGCTCGGGGCGCTCTATGTTCTCGAAGGCTCGCGGCTCGGCGCTAAGTATCTGCTGCGTACTGCCAAGGCATCGTCCGACCCTGTCGTGGCCGGTGCGACGGCTTATCTCGGCCATGGCGAAGACAAGCCATTGTGGCCGACATTCCTTGCGGTGCTCGAGCGGGAAAGCCCATCCGTGGATGAAGCCGATGCGATAGCCGGTGCCGCCATGGCCTTCGATCTCTTCAGCACGGCGTTTGCGCGCCCATGAACATCGAGGTCGATCTCACCAACTGTGATCGCGAGCCGATCCATATCCCCGGAAGTGTCCAGCCTTTCGGCTTCCTGCTGGCTTTGTTGTCCGATTTCACGATCTGCATCGCATCGGAAAGCGTAAGGCAGCATCTCGGCATCGCCAGCAGCGAATTGCTGCAACGTCCGGTCAGCGACGTTTTGCTGGAATCCGCAGTGAAAGCGATCCGTTCGCGGATCGACTTTCTCAGTGGCCCCGATGCCGTCGAACGCATGTTCGGCATTTCGCTGATGCAGGACGGACCGCCGTTCGACCTCGCGGTTCATTTTTCCGGCGTCTACCTCGTGATCGAGGCAGAGCCGAGCATCATCGAACCCGGCGTGAATTCCGGCGAGCTCGTACGCCTGATGCTGGCGCGCGTCCGCAAGACTCGCAGCATGACGGAGCTAGCGCAGGAGGCCGCGCGGCAATTGCGCGTTCTCACCGGTTTTGATCGCGTGATGGTATATCGATTCCACGTCGACGGCTCGGGTGAAGTGATCGCGGAAGCCGCCACTTCCGGCCTCGAGTCATTTCTCGGCCTGCATTATCCGGCCTCGGATATCCCGAAGCAGGCGCGGATGCTCTATCAGCGTAACTGGTTGCGCATCATCGCGGACATCGATCAACAACCCGCACCGCTGCAATCGCTGCCGATGCATACCAATCCGCTCGACCTGTCGATGAGCGTCTTGCGTTCGGTGTCGCCGATACATATCGAATACCTGCGCAACATGGGCGTCGGCGCTTCCATGTCCGTCTCGATCATGCGGGAAGGCAAGCTGTGGGGACTGTTTGCCTGCCACCATTACGCGCCGCGGCATATTTCGTTCGAGCGGCGGACCGCGTCCGAGTTGTTCGGCCAGATGTTCTCCTGGATCCTCGAAGGACGCATTCGCGAGGAGGATGTCGCCTACGAAAGCAAGGCGCAGCAGATCCAGGAGCGGCTGATGGAGGCCGCGGCGACGCACGCGCACAGCAAGCGGGCCATACTGGATTTCGTGCCTGACTACCGCAAGATGATCGCCTGCGACGGCATTGCGGTGTGGTCCGAGGGTGAAATCACGCTTGAGGGCGAGACGCCGAAGGAAAGCGAGGTCAAGGATCTCGTCGCCTTCATCAATCGCACATCGCCTGGCCGGATTTTCGCCACCGCCGAGATCGGGAAGGTCTATGCCGCGGGCGAGTCGTTTCGCGATCGCGCTGCGGGATTTCTGGCCGTTCCGCTATCACGCGCCCCGCGGGACTGTCTGATCTTCTTCCGCCGCGAGATACAGCGGACAGTGAACTGGGCCGGCGCTCCCGAAAAAGTCTATCTCGAAGGACCTCTCGGTCCGCGTCTGACGCCGCGCAAGAGTTTCGAGCTCTGGCAGGAGATCGTGCGCGGCCAATCGAAACCCTGGACCTCCGCCGATCTCCATATCGCCGAAAGCCTTCGGGTAACGCTGCTCGAAGTAATTCTGCAGCTTGCCGACCTGGCCGCGCGCGAACGCCGTAACGCGCAGGAGCGGCAGGAACTGATGATCGCCGAACTCAATCATCGGGTTCGCAACATTCTGAGCCTGGTACGCGGGCTGGTCGCCCAGAGCAAGACGACGGCTGTCAGTGTCGAGGAGTTTGCCGGTGTGCTCGGCGGCCGCGTGCAGGCGCTGGCGCGGGCCCATGATCAGATCACCAACCTGAACTGGGCGCCTGTTGCATTGCGGTCCCTGGTCGAATCCGAAGCCGGGGCCTATCTCGGTGCGCGCGCCGACCGGATCGAGCTGAAAGGCCCGGAGGTCGCGCTCGATCCCAAGGCGTTCGCGACGCTCGCGCTGGTTGTCCACGAAATGATGACCAATTCCGCCAAATATGGCGCTCTCGCCGATTCGGTCGGCAGGGTCGAAATCGTCTGGAAAATCGACGATCACTCCGGCCTCGTCATCGACTGGAAGGAAAGCGGCGGTCCGCCAGTGCAGCCGCCTTCGCGGCGCGGGTTCGGTACGACTATTATCGAGCGATCAATCCCGTTCGATCTGAAGGGCGATGCGGAAATCCGGTTCGATCTGTTCGGGGTTCAGGCGCGCTTCGTCATTCCGCCGAACTTCATCGAGTGGGTCCCGTCGCTGGCGACCGCGCCGGAAAGAATGGAAGTGAAGGAGCAGGCCGCTCCACGGTTGTCGGAAACGGCACTGATCGTCGAGGACAATCTCATCATCGCGATGAGCGGTGAGGTGATCTTGCTCGAACTCGGCGCGCGTCATGTTGAAACCGCGGCGTCGGTTCGTGAGGCATTGACCTCGATCGAGCGCACGAGGCCGAGCTTCGCGTTGCTGGATCTCAATCTCGGCAACGAGAATAGCCTTCCGATCGGCATGAAGCTGAAGGAGTTGAATGTGCCCTTCGTCTTCGCCACCGGTTATGGCGAGAGGGCGCCGATCCCGGCCGAGCTGGGCGACGTTCCGGTGATTCAGAAGCCTTACACGCGCGAGGTCGTGGAAGCGGCGCTTGCAAAGATGATAGCGGCGGCCTGAAAGCCGATCGGCCTCTCCCGTGGGAGAGGCCGATACAAACAACGCGTCCTACTGCGTCAGCTTGACGAAGCTCGGATACTTCAGCTTGCCCTCGGCGATGTTCTTCGGCCAGACCACGACCTGCTTCTTGTCCTGCCACTGGAACACGAGGCCGGTGACGAAGCCGGGGCCGGACTTGATGCCGTGGGTGAACTGGTCGTTCTTGCCGTAGAAGGCGATGTGGCCGATGGTGCCCTCGTAGTTCGTCTTCTCCATCTCCGCGACCATCTTGTCGGGATCGGTCGAACCGGCGCGCTTGATCGCATCAGTGATGATGTAGACATCGTCATAGGCGGTGTAGCCCGTGTAGGCCGGGTCGCTGCCATACTTCTTCTTGTAGGCTGCCGCGAACGGTTTGGTCTTCGGCGTCACCGCCACATCGGCGGTCGCCACGGCCAACGAGGGAATGCCCTCGGCCGCGCCGTTGGTGTCGTTCCAGAAGGTCGGGCTCAGCGCCTGCGCGCTGATGCCGAACATCGCGATCGGCACCTGCTGGTTCTTCCACTGCACCGTCGGCTGCACGCCGACATGGGAGATGCCGGTCACGATCGCATCCGGCTTGTTGGCCTCGATCTTGTTGAAGATCGGGGTGAAGTCGGTGGTGTCGGGCGAGAAGCGGATGTGGTCGGTGACCTTCAGCCCCGCCTTCGGCAGGCATGCGAGGTAACCTTCGTCGAGCGGCTTGGTCCAGGCCGCGTCCTCGCTCATGACCGCGACGCTCTTCATTTTCAGGTTGTCGACCAGAAGCTCCTTGGCCGCGTCGCAGACAAGCTGCGCTTGAGCCGCGGAGGTCAGGTAGCCGTGGAAGGTGTACTTGTTCTTGGCGTAGTCGTTGTGGATCGCCTTGGTGATTTCGTTCGAGGCCGCGCCGGGCGTGATGAACGGCATCTTGAGGCGCGCCGCCCACGGTTCGAGCGCCAGCACCACCTCGCTGATGTAGCTCGAGATGATGGCGGACACCTTGTCTTCGCTGACCGCGCGCTGGAAGGCGCGCACCGCGTCGGCCGACGAACTCTTGTCGTCATAGACCACGATCTCGATCTTGCGGCCGTCGATGCCGCCCTTGGCGTTGATCTCGTCGGCTGCGATCTGGGCGCCGCCGCCGGTGGATTGACCGGCGATCGCCTGCACCTCGGCGATCACGCCGATCTTGATCGGCGGCTTTGACTGTGCCAGCGCCGGCGCGGCGGTGAGCGCCGCCGCGAAACCGAGCGCGAGCGGAACGACTCCGCTCCATGACGCGATGGAATGTTTCGTCATCATCTTCTCCCTGGCTGTTCTTTGTTTTGCTTCAGTGCGCCCTGCCTCGGGAGGCGGGACCGGCGGAAGTCTAGACCTGCTTGGGCGACGGGTAAAATGACCTTGGCGTGCGGGGCATCGACTTTAGGTGGAGGCATGCATGGTTGCCCCGCCGGGTATCCGCGCGGCGGCGACTGGATGAAATTGGACCATCCTTCTCACGCGCAGGAGGAGGGGGCCGCGCGCGAGCGGCCGCTATTGCTGCGGTGCGGACGGAATCGCGGCGGGTGGCGTCAGCGGTTGTGGCATCGCTGCGGGCGGCGGCGCCTGAGGCGGGATGGCCGATGGCGCAGGTGGCAGTTGCGCAGGCGCCATCGCAGGAGCGTTGGCAGGCGAGGGTGGTGCCAGTGGCTCCTGCGTCACGTCGCTGCCATCAGCGGCATTGAGATGCAGTTCGGCCTCGACCGCGGGCAGCGCAGCGTCGGCCATGGCGGCATGGCCCTCGGCGGTCGGATGGATCGCGCCGCCATAGACGGCGGAGAGCAGGCCCCACGTTGCATCGTGGATGTCGGAGGGCTGCATCGCCGACGGCAGTGCCTGCGGATAGGTCATCGCGGTGAAATAGCTGTCGTCGGCGTCGCGGATCCAGCGTGCGCGGGGCAGATAGGCGCGGAAGTCGCTGGCGGGGCGGCCGCAGGTCAGAGGCTGCTGCGGGGCCGCGACGATGTCGCTAACAAAACTGTCGCCCTTGGCGGAGAAGCACTGGCGGTCGAATTCGGGATCGGTATCGGCGCGGGCGCAAAATCCGTGCGCGGCGAAGTCGGCCTGATGCGCCTCGACGAAGGTCATGCGGTCGGCGTTCGGATCGCGGCAGATCACGCCGGACTGGCACAGCGCGATCGCCTTCAGGCGCGGCAAGAATTCGCTCTGGACGAAGCCTTCGACCTCGGCGAGCCGCTGCGGATCGGCATTGAACGAGGGATGCACGTCAAAACCCGCCTTGCCGCCGGCGCAGGGCGCGCCGTTGGCCATCGCTGGGTTCGCATAGGACACGAACACCACGCGGGACAGGTCGTTGCCGACCAGCGGCTTCAGCGCGGCACGCAGCTTGCCGAAGGATTGCGGCAGGTCGCGCACGAGGCTCGAGCGGGAATCGTCGACCGATCCGATGAGTCCACCACGCTTGAACAGCGCGCGCTCGGTCGGCGCGTCGACGATGACATCCGAGACGAGGCCGGAGAAGTTGATGTCGTTGGCGCCGACGGTCAGCAGCACGAGGTCGAGCTTGCGGTCCGGCTGGCGTCGCTGCGCGGCAGACAGCGCCGCACGCAGTTCGGCGATCTGGCCGCTCACCGTGCCCGAGCATTTCGTGGCCAGGCATTCGCGCGCGCGTTGCGAGCCGAGCAATCCATCGGAAATGGTTGCGCCGGTGCAGGCAAGCGGCAGATAGGTCACGGCGATGTGTGGATACTGCACGGCGAGCGCCAGCGCGGTGCGTGTCTGGTAGCTGTAGAGCGAGCGGTGGCAGGCGGCATTCATCCAGAGCGCGCTGTATTTCTGCCAGCTCTGCAGCGAACCGGAGGTGCCGCAGGCGCGGCCACCCTTGAAGCCGGCGCGGCTCGGCCGGTAATATTCGTCGCCGGCGCCGCCGAGATAGGAGCGGAAGCAGAAGCCTTCGTCGGACAGAGCGATCGCGCGATCGGGGTTACCTTCGCCGGATGCTATGGAGTCGCCGAGGCCGGCGATCAGGATGTCGCGCACCTTGATCTGCGTCGTCAGGCGCTGCGGCGCATCGCTGCCGCTGGTCACGTCGACGGTAGCATTAGTCGCTCGGCCGTAGCGGGCGCGGAAATCGATCGGTTCGGCGCAATCCTGCGTCGTGGCGCGCGGGCCGTCGCCGTCGTCGAACGACCAGGCGCAGACCGCGCCGACCGGGACCGCGCCGGTCAGGCGAACCGTGACCGGATGCTCGGTCGGCGTCAGGTAGCTTTCCTTGACGTTGTCACGGGTGCAGGGCTCGCTGACGTGACCGTTGAGATCGATGCAGAGGCGTTTGACGGTGTTGCGCGCCCAACCGCGGCCATCGCTCTGCAGTTCCAGCGCACGCTCGGAGGCGAGAACGCTGCCACCGTTGCGTTCGGTGGCGACGTGGATCTGGAAGTCGCGCTCCTCGCGAAACAGCCGGAAGCGGTTGCGGACCTGCCACGAGATCTGCATCCCGTTGACGGTCTGGTCCTGAAACGGCTGAGCCTCGGCCGGGCTTGCGGGCGGGGCCGCCACGCCGGCGGGCTGCGCCAGGGCGTGGGACGCGGGCAGCAGCACGATGGCGGCCAGCAGCGGAGCAATGCGGACAATGGTTGAAATCAGATGAGCGCGAGTCATGAAACGTTTTTGACGTGACAGTTGGGGCGGAAATAAGAGGGACTTGCCGGACAGGCCGGGGATGAAGCGAATGTGACGGCCGCGGTGCATCCGCGCGACGGGTGACCCCGTCCGCCTCAGTTCTGCGGAACTTGGGTCTTGACCGGGCGCGGCCGCGGCGTCGGGACCTTGCCGGGGGCATTGTCATTGCCGTTACCATTACCGTTGGTCGTGCGGCGGTGCTGCCACGGCTGCACGACGTTGAGCCAGAGCTCCCGTGTACCCATGATGGTGATGGCGACGGCAAAGGGAATCACGAAGTACAGCACCCGGTAGACCAGCAGCGTCGCCAGCAACTGCTCCTTGCCGAACTGCGGCAGGGCCACCAGCATCGCCGCGTCGAACACGCCAAGGCTGCCGGGGGCGTGGCTCGCAAAGCCGAGCAGCGTCGCCAGAATAAAGACCACCGACACCGACACGAAGTCGATCGGCGGCTGCGCGGGCATCAGGAGATACATCGCAGACGCGCAGAAGCCGAGATCGACCACGCCGATCATGATCTGCACGAAGGTCAGCCGCGCCGACGGCATCACGACCTTCCAGCCGTTCTGTCCGAGTTCGCGGCGATTGCGGCCGGTCATGATCCAGGCGAGATAGATCGCAATGCCCGCGAGACAGCCGAGCGCGATCAGGCGATTGATCTGCGGCGGCAGCAGGTCCATCGCGCTCGC
>JBQCIZ010000652.1:0-8380 GCA_051953235.1 Nitrobacter sp.
CCGGAGTGCTGAGATGACGTTGACGCTCGTGATCGGAAACAAGAACTATTCGTCGTGGTCGATGCGGCCCTGGGTCGCCTTGAAAGCCGCGGGCATCGCGTTCGAGGAAAAATTCATTCCGCTCTACACCGGCGCGGCCGACAAACGGCGCATTCTGGACGTGACGCGGTCCGGCAAGGTTCCGGCGTTGATCGACGGCGATGTGACGGTCTGGGACTCGCTTGCGATCATCGAATACGCCGCCGAACGTTTTCCGGGTGCACATCTGTGGCCGGCGGATGCGGCTAGCCGGGCCCATGCGCGATCAGTCTCGGCCGAAATGCATTCGGGTTTTGCAGCGTTGCGGAACGAGTGCGGAATGAACCTGCATCGGCCGATTGCCGCGAAGGCGTTGTCCGACAATGCGCGGGCCGACATCGCCCGCATTCAAGAGTTGTGGACCGATTGCCGTAGTCGGTACGGAAAGGCGGGCCCGTTTCTGTTCGGAGCCTTTACCGCGGCGGACGCCATGTATGCGCCGGTGGTTCACCGCTTCCGGACCTATGCCATCGACGTCTCGCCGCCGGTGCGGGCCTACATGGAGGCCATGATGGCACTCCCGGCGTTTGCGCAATGGACCGCGGAGGGCCTTGCCGAAACCATCGTGATCGAGAAATTCGAGGCCGACTGAACACTGCGAATTCGGCCTGGCAGATTCGGTCTCGCGAAAAGTGCGCGGCGCCGTGACTTGACGGCGTTGCGGGAACCCGCGCAGGTTTGCGGCCGGTTCGCAATGCTGAAAGGGCGCCGCGATGGGAATCCTCGATACCTTGACTAATTTGTTGAGTTCGCCCGGAGCCAAAGGCATCGAGGGCCAACTTGAGTCCGCGGTGATCCCGGTGGTGTTGGGTCAGGTCCTCGGAAACGGTAATCAAGGCGGCCTTTCGGCCATCGTTGCCAAACTCCAGCAAGCGGGCTTCGGCGATCAGGCCAAATCGTGGATCGGCAACGGACAGAACATCCCGATTACGGCCGATGAACTGCAGCAGGTGCTCGGCAGCGAAAAGGTCAAGGAGTTGGCGGCGCGGTTCAACATCCCGATCGACCAACTGTCGAAGGTTTTGGCGCAACAACTGCCGACCGCCGTGGATCACGCGAGCCCCAATGGCAGCCTTCCGCATACAGCCTGAAACCGGCGCGAGCGGGTTCCCGGAACAGGGGAAATAACGCGTTTTCCCTTAGCCCGGCCGTCTGCCGACAGCTCGGCGGATAGGTTCCCTCGAAGAGGGCCGGAAATGCATTTATATTACTGAAAAGCCTGCAAAATCCGGGCGTTTGCCATGCCGTCTTATGACTGGCCAAAGGGCTTGCCCGCGTGATATAGAGTGCGGGTGTTTTTGGCCGGAATTGCTGCGGGGACCGCGGGCAGACCGGCTTTCCCGTTGCGTGATGGAGAGGGCGTTGAAGCACAAATATCTCGTTGGAGAGACAGTCTATTTCACCGCGAGCAACGTGGCCCGCCCGGCTGCGAGCGGCACGTATGAGGTGGTGCGGCTGCTTCCCTCCGATGGCGATGATTGTCAGTACCGGATCAAGAGCGCGACCGAGGCCTTCGAGCGCGTCGCGAAGGAAAGCCAGCTCGCCACCGGCTGAAACCGCAGCCCTCCCCGCACGATCGAACGATCCCCGTGTTAAAGCCGTGGACGGCCGATGAGGCCGGACCGATTTTGCCGTAATCCCCGATCACTCAGGGAGCTGGGATTCCGCGTTCACATTCGCCGAATGCGTTCTATGCTGGCATCACCGTTCGGCATGAGGGGACATCGCGCATGAACTGGGACTGGGCAACATCGCTCGATCACCTCTGGCGCTCACCAACTTTCCCGATGTGGCTGACGCTGGCCGCAGCCAGCTTCTTCGGGCTGATCGTGCTGCTGACGCTGCTCCGCGCCGAGAAGTCGGTCGCGAACGGCGCCCTGACGGTTATCACGCTGCTCGCGATCGCTGTTGCGGTTGCCGCGACCATTCGCGGCTTCGGACCGGGCGGCGCAGCCTCAGGCGGTGCCAGCGGTGCTGCACCTGTCCAGGTCGCGATGCCCGCGCTCTCCTGCATCGACGATCTTGCCGGCGATGCCGTTGAGGAGGCTTGCGAGAAGGCGTTGTTTGGCACGCCTGACGCCGTGGCTGCCGCCGTATCCTATGCGGCATCGGAGATCGATCGGCTGAGGTCGTTCGGCGATGTGGCTGCCGCCAACCGGATGATGTCGCCGGAATTGCAGGCGCTGCGCCGCGCGGTCGAACGTGACCGCTATGGTCTGGCCGCCTATGTCCTGGTTGCGCGCGACCGGTGCACGCCAACGAATTGCGCCGCCTTCCAGTCGTTGACCGATCACAATCAGCTCGTCGCGAACATGGAGGAGCGGACCTACGAGGGACGAGTCTCGCGTTACGCGACGGCCTGGAACATGCCGGCCGCCGCGCCGCCAGCGGCTGCCGCAGCGGCGATCTCCGCGGTGCCTGGCATGCCGGCGATGCCGGCGTCGGTGCCGACCGGCAAGCCGACCAACGCCGAATTTCCGACTTCCGCATCCATTCCGCCCGTCAACATCATGACGCCGGAGCCCGCGGCGAATGCCGCAGCGCCACCACAGCCGGCGTCTCCGCCCGCTACGGCGCAGGCAGTTCCGACGCCGCGTCCGGCTCCCGCGCAGCATCGTGCCGCGCCGGCCAAGAAACCTGCCCCCAAGCCGCATATCGCTGCGCCGGTCCGCATCGCACCCGAGCCACCCGCAGCGAGCACGCAAAACTGAACGGCTTACTCGAAAGCACTCGCTGAAAATGCACCTCAATCTCGTCAAGCTCGCGGTCGGCTGCGACTCCGTGAAGGAGCTCAAGGGATGGGTCGCCGAACGCATGAAGCAGGCCAAGCGGAACGGTCTGCCGCGTCATCACATCCACATCACCCGCATGACGCCGAAGCGGGACGAGGAGTTGCTCGCGGGCGGCTCGCTCTATTGGGTTATCAGGGGTGAAATCGCCGCGCGTGAGAAGCTGATCGGCATCGAGCCGTTCCGTGACCGCGACGGCATCGGCCGTTGCCGCATCGTCATGCAGCCGAAGGTGATCGCGGTGCGTCCGCGTCCGATGCGTCCATTTCAGGGATGGCGCTACCTGACGGCCGCCGATGCGCCGCCAGATCTCGGTACCAATGCCGCGAGCGTCGCCGCGATGCCCGAGCCGCTGCGGCGCGAATTGCGCGATCTGGGATTGCTGTAGCGCGTCATCGACCGGCGGACCTCAGTCCATCGTAACGACGACCTTGCCCTTGGCGCGTCCGCTTTCGACGTAGGCAAGGGCTTCCGGCATCTGCTCAAATGAAAACGCCTTGTCGACAATGACCTTCAATCGTTCCTGTTCGATGAGTGCGCCGAGTTCAGCGAGTTCGGTGCCGCTTGGGTGCATGAAAAGATATCGATAGGCGACATTTGCGCGGCGCGCGCGGGATCTGATCTTGTAGCTGATGATCCAGAACAGGGCGGCGAGGGCAGAGCGTCCGCCAAGATCCTCGATCGCAGTTCGCGGCTCCGGAAGGGCGGCCACCGAAACGACCTTGGTTCCGGGCTTCATGACGTCGAACATCTGATCCAGGGTCTTGCCGCCAATGAGGTCGAAACCGGCATCAAACCGGTCATTCACCCGGGATATGTCCTGCGACGTATAGTCGATGACTTCGTCACAGCCGAGCGAGCGCACCAGCGGCTCTCCTCGTTTCGAGGCGGTTGTCGTGACGGAGGCACCGAGCCATTTGGCGATCTGAATTGCGAAGGTGCCAACGCCACCGGCGCCTCCCGAGATGAGGACTTTCTGGCCGGACCGGATGCCAAGCTCATCCCTCAGCGCCTGCAAGGCCGTCAATCCCGCCAGCGGTACTGCCGCGGCCGTCGCGAAATCGAGATTGCGCGACATGTGCGCTGCGTAAGCCTCGTCGATGCAGGCCTGTTCCGCAAAGGCGCCGCCGCTTTCCTTTCCAACCCGGGCGAACACACGGTCTCCCGCGCGGAATTGTTTGACGTCGCGCCCCACGGCAACAACTTCACCGGCGAGTTCGTTGCCCAGCACGAAGGGAAGCCTTGGCCGATATATGACCCGAAGCATTCCTTGCCGAAATTTGAAATCGACGGGATTAAGCCCCGCAGCGCGCACGTTGACGAGGATATCGGACGGTCCCGGCACGGGTGCCGGAATATCCGTGAGCCGAGAACCGTCGGCGTTGCCGTAGCGCTCGAGAACATATGCGCGCATGAGTCCTCCACGCCCCTGATTTCATGGGCGTCGCAGCTTTCCAACCGAGCGCTGCGGGCGTTCGCATGGTGTCAGACGCCGATGTTGTCGATCAGCCGCGTCGTTCCGATCTTTGCGGCGACCAAGAGTCGAAGAGGTCCATCGTCGATCGACGCGACAGGCGCCAGCGTTTCGGCATGGCGCGCCTCAAAATAGTCCAGCGCAAAACCGGCATCCTGGATCGTTCGAGAACCGCTCGTCATGACGGTCTTGAGATCATCGCCGTTCCGCAAGCGCCCGGCGGTCTCCTTCATGACACGGTGGAGCATCGGTGCGACAGCGCGCTGCTCGGGCGACAGGTAGACGTTGCGCGACGACATCGCGAGCCCATCGCGTTCGCGCACGGTTGGCACACCGACGATTTTGACGCCGAGATCGAGATCGGCCGCCATCCGCGTCACGACCTTGAGCTGCTGATAGTCCTTCTGGCCGAACACGGCGATGTCAGGCCGGCACTGCGTGAACAGCTTGCCGACAACGGTCGCGACACCGCCGAAGAAATGCGGGCGGAAACGATCTTCAAGATCGGCAGTCGCAGGTCCCTCGGGCGAGATCCGGGTCGCAAAGTTCGGCGGATACATCACGTCGACGCCGGGATTCCAGACCAGATCGGCACGCTCCACAGCGAGCTTCGCCATGTCGGCTTTCCAGGTGCGCGGATACGAGCCGAAATCCTCATGCGGCGCGAACTGCGTCGGATTGACGAAGATCGACACGACGACCTTCGATGCACGCCGCCTGGCTTGCCGCACAAGCGCGAGATGTCCTTCGTGAAGGGCGCCCATGGTCGGGACCAGAGCGATCGTGGCCCGCCGCGTCCGCAGGTCATCGAGTGCGCGGCGCAGGGAGGGAAGGGTGCGGGCAACAGCAGGGAGGCGTGACATTGATGCTCGTCAATAGGCCGAAGACGGACGGTCCTCGACATCGGATGAGCCGTATTCTTATCAAAGCCGGTTCTCGTGCGCCAACCTGCCGGCGATGATCGGTTGCCGCAGCGCTACCTGTGACTGCATGCATTCGACGCGGGGATTCATGGTTAAACCGGATTCACGCGGCCCTGCCGGCATGTTTTCTGCATTTCGCTTGACCGCCCTCGGGCCGGATTTGAAAATGCCAGCAGAGGTAAAATATGCTGATGCAGGCCAATCAGGGGCAAGCGGGCTCGGCGCACGTGATTGTGCTGGGCAACGAGAAGGGCGGCTCCGGCAAATCCACTACGGCACTGCATATCGCCGTCGCGCTGCTGAAAGCCGGCCAGCGCGTGGCGACCATCGATCTCGATTCCCGCCAGCAGAGTTTTACCCGCTACATTGCCAACCGGCAGGCCTGGGCGCGGCGGACGGGGCGCGATCTCGAGATTCCGCACCATGCCTGCATCAGGCTAGGCGAGACCATGCAGATCGCTGAAAACGAATCCATGGAGCTCGACCAGTTCATGGATGCGGTGAGCGCGGTTGAACGGACGTTCGATTTCATCGTCATCGATACGCCGGGCTCCGACAGCTATCTGATGCGGCTCGCGCACTCGATGGCGGACACGCTGGTGACGCCGATCAACGACAGCTTTCTCGACTTCGATGTGCTCGGCACGGTCGATGCCGCAACCTATGCCGTGACCGGCGAAAGCCACTACGCGGAGATGGTCCGGGACTCCCGCCGCAAGCGCCGCCAACTGGATGGCGCAACGCTGGACTGGATCGTGGTGCGAAACCGGCTTTCGATGCTGGGGTCGCGCAACACGCAGCTTGTCGCCGATGGCCTCAAGCAACTTTCGCTTCAACTCGGTTTTCGCGCAATCGATGGTTTTGCCGAACGCGTGGTTTATCGCGAGTTCTTTCCCCGCGGTCTGACGGCGCTGGACGACCTTGATGAATTGACCCTCGGCACGCGTCCGAGCCTCGGGCACGTAACCGCGCGCGAGGAGGTCACGGGCCTGCTTCGCCAGCTCAAGCTGCCGCTCGACGAGCGCGGGCGGCGCCGCGCGGCAAATCGCGCGGAATGGTTCACCCAGGTGGACAAGCCGCTCGAGGTTCACGACATCTTGGGCGCCTGATCGGGCAGCCGGGAGGCTATTCCGAGCTTAGGGAACCAACGCCTTTTTCGTGGCTTAATAGATAGTCTTATTCGTTGTCGTATCAATATCTTAACCGCGCCAGCGGGCAGTTCGGGCTGGGCGGTATGTGGCGGTGGATCGTTAGCATTTTCGCTCTATCGCTGGCCAAGGATCGCCGCTTTAGGGTGCGTTGCACAATTCAACGGCGGTAGACACACAACATTTGGCCTTTATGTCACGTGACTGTGACATATATTCTCGACAAGGGACCGGAAGAGTCCTCGAAACTGGAGCTGGCAAACGCCGGTTCCGGGGGTCCACAGGGAAGATAATGAAACGCGGAATAAAACGTGGTGTGACGGTTTTCGTGTCGATCTGCGTACTCGCAGTCGTCGCGTATTTCACTGCGAGCAAGTGGGCGATCCATCACGAGACGATGACGTTCTACGACGCGACACGCAATCGTCCGGTTGCGGTCGATATTGCGATTCGCCGTGACAAGGAAATGCAGGCGAATGCCGGCATGTTGACCTTGCCCGTCGCGATCCTCAACCACGGCAACACCGTCAAGTACACGGAATACTCGTTCCTCGCGAACACGTTTGCCGCCCGCGGCTACATGGCGATCAGCATCCAGCACGATCTTGCGACCGACGCGCCGCTCGTCACCAAGGTTGGTGAGCCTTATGTCGGCCGCCTGCCGGTGTATGAGCGCGGCGTCGCAAACATCCTGTTTGCAGTCGAGAAGATGAAGTCCGTGCAGCCGCACGCTGATTACGATCATCTGACGATGGTCGGTCATTCCAATGGCGGTGACATCGCGATGTATTTTGCGAAGATGCATCCGGATGAGGTGAGGCGGGTTGTCACCCTCGATAACCTGCGCGTGCCGTTCATCACCAATGCGGGCTTCAAGATCCTGTCGTTCCGCTCCAAGGATCCGCGCTTCAAGGCCGATCCTGGCGTCGTTCCGGATGAGCAGCAGTGCGAGCAGTCGGGCATCACCGTTGTGCAGACCAAGTATCAGCACACCGAAATGAGCGACCGCGGCCCGGAAGACGTCAAGGTGGACATTCAGGAGCAGCTCGACAAATTCCTCGACGACAAGAGCAAGCTTGCGCCGGTGCCGACCAAAGTGCCGAACGTTCCCAAGCCAGGACCTGTCGCACTGAATGCGCCGGTCGCGAACTGACGATCGGGCAGCCGATTTGAGAAACTGATGTTTTGGTGGGAGCGGGTTGCAGCAATGGCAACTCGCTCCCATTGTCTTTGCGATCACCTGCTTTTTTGGGATCACTGTTGCGAGTTGTCATGCCCCGCGATCCCGTACTGCCCAAAGCTTCCGTCGATAAGCCAGCCGAGCGGAAGGTTGCGTCTGTGCCGGAGGCCAAACCGTCGGCCGCGGCGGATATCGCGGCGTTCGTCGCCAAGGCGCGCGCGATGTCGCCGCACGCCGCCGGCGCCAACGGCCGGCTGGTCTTTGCGCTCGACGCCACCATGAGCCGGCAGCCGACCTGGGACATGGCCTGCGCGCTGCAGGCCGATATGTTTCGCGAGGCCGCCAGCATCGGTCGTCTCGATATCCGCCTCGTCTACTATCGCGGCCAAAACGAATGCCGTGCGAGCGGCTGGATATCTTACAGCACAAAACTCGCCAAATTGATGAGTGCGATCGATTGCCGTGGCGGCCACACCCAGATCGGCAAGGTACTTTCGGACGCGCGTCGCGAGGCGGTTGCGTCGGGGATCAAAGCGGTGGTGTTTGTCGGCGATGCGATGGAAGAGCCGGTCGATGAGCTCTGCGCAAAAGCCGGCGAACTGGGACTGCTCAAGGTGCCGGTCTTCATGTTTCAGGAGGGGCATGATGCGGATGCCGAGCAGGCCTTTCGTGAGATCGCCCGGCTGACCGGCGGCGCCTGGTGCCGGTTCGATCCCGGTGCTGCCGCCCAACTGCGGGAGTTGCTGCGCGCGGCGGCGGCGTATGCCGCGGGCGGACGGGAAGCGCTG